>NZ_JAUBPT010000164.1:0-4346 GCF_036700905.1 Microcoleus sp. S13_C3
TGTTCCATACTTAGAAAGGAGACGACAATTATTTATCAATACACTGTTTGGTTATTTTGTCAATGCGTAAGTCCTATTAACTTAATCGCCGCGCCCAACCCACCCTACAATATGACTAAAATCTAAAACCCTAGGACTACTCAGCAAGTAATAAATCGATAAACTTATCCAACTGTTCATTATTCTTTTCGGCTTGCTCCTTGCCAATTCTCAGCAGGTCTGATATTTTCTCTCCCGATGCATCATCAATCGGCAGCGGTTGTTCGTGGCTCAAATCGGGAGTAATTCTCAAATATTGATTCGATCTTTCAACCGCATCATAAATTTGAATTAGTTGATAATTTACAGTTTCAGCAACTCCCGTCATCATGATATTAATCAAAGGCTGAACCCACTCAACTTGACCCCAATTTTTCGCTTCTTCGTAGGGGTATTTTTTCTGAGCTTCTCCTGTCCCCAGCGATAGAATTACCATATCTTTTGCTGTCGGGCCTGTGTCAGGGCGATCGTCGGGAATTCTGAATTTATTTCTAACTTCTGCATAGGCACAAAGTGCGGGATTGTTTGCGAAAACTCCCCCGTCAATTAAAGCGTAGGATTCGTTGCTCAAAGAGCGGATTTTAGTAACTTCAAAGAAAGTGGGAGCTGCAGATGTGGCTCTGGCGATATCTCTAATAAAATAGTCTTCTGCTGGATATTGTTTAGCATCTATTTGATCGAAAAAGTGAGCTTTTCTCCTTTCGATGTCGTAACTGGAAATTAAACAAGGTTTCAGCAGTTCGCTGAGTTTGCAATCTCTAAAATTTTCCAAAAAGAATTTTTCTAAGCGATCGCCGGGATATTTCTCATCTATCAAACCGTCTATCGATCTGAGTTTTTGCCATAATGAACTCTTAAAAACGTCGCGACCGCTCTCAATCGAAAAATTAAGAGCATCTTTCGCCGACCACCGAGGTCTGGTGGGATTTTTGGCATCGGGACACAAATAGATGCAAGTTAAAATTCCTCCCGCACTTGTGCCAGCGATTAAATCAAAATAGTCAGCTATTCTCGCATCTGGGTTGCCACTTGCCTTTTGCAGCTTTGACTCAACGCTAACTAAAACTTGCGCGGGAATAATTCCTCTAATTCCGCCTCCATCTATGGATAAAATTCTGGTATATTTAGCCATTACTGTTGCCTCTTCTGAATGTTTGCTCGTTTCCTACAGTCCGGGATACAAAAAGTGGTTTGAGAAGCTAATCATAGCGGTAATAGCGGTAAGGTGCTTAGGGCGAGCCCTACATAATTCCGAATTCATGCACCGCTCAATCTCAAATCCCAAATCTTCAATCTAAATTTAATTGGCGGGCTGCGATCGTATAGCGAAAAATGTATTCTACAATTTCTACGTAATTGTAGGCGGCCGCTGGCGAGTCTGCCCAGACTGTGATGCCGTGATCGCGAATTAATAAAGCGGGTACAGACGCCGCTGAAACGGCAAAAAAGTCGCAAATTTCCTTGGCTATCTTAGGGACTTCCAAATAATTTGTAAAGAGGGGGATCGACACCTGCGGGTTTTCCTCCCACACCCCCAAACCTTTTAGCATTTCGATCGCAGGTAAAGGCACTGCATCTCCTGCTGTTAGCCGAGAAACTAAATTTGCCTCGATCGAGTGAACGTGATAGCAAGCTTTAGCGTTTGGAAAACAATTGTAAACGGCTAAATGAATGCTGGTTTCGGCAGAAGGGCGGCTGTCGGCAACAGGTTGCTCGACAATAGCACCGTCTGAGTTCATTCTGATAAAATCTTCTTTAGTTAACTGCCCTTTCGCGCGGCCGCTAGCAGTAATCCAAAAACTGCCATCTGGTAAGCGAGCTGAAAGATTGCCAGCAGTCCCAACCATCCAACCGCGATCGTAAAAATGTTTGGCTGCTGCAATTAAATCCGATCTCAAATCGCCACTCATTCTTTACAAATTCCTCAGCTTTTGATCTATTTTTTACTTTAATAGGAATTGCGCTGGCCTATCTAAACCTAGGGTGTGCACTGTGCACCTTATCTCAAATCCGGTAGCATCGGACTTATATGCACGGGGGCGGGTTTATTATACTTTCTATTATGGGCAATTATTGTTGGTGAACCCGCCCCTACAAAATTTAACATCATACAATACCGATGCAAACGGAATTTATATTACCTGAGAAAGGCTATAGTTTCAATTCCATTTTTGGGACAAATTTTCCAAGACATCAAAAAAATTATCCCATTTAGTATAAGGCTTTTGCTGTTCGTCTAGATACTGGGCAAGCCGATCGCGCGCAAACACCGACGAAGCCTGCAAAGCCATATTAAAATCCGTCAGCGAATCTCCGATTGCCACCTGTTCCTCGGCCGGGTGCTGGCCCATCACCCGCACCTTAGACACCAATTCCTCATCTCCTTCAAACTCAGAATTGACTTGCAAGCGAGGGCCACTAGCGTCCACATCCACAGCGTAAATAACGCTCGCCCGGTGTACCAAATCGCCCATTACCGTCTCTACCATGACCCGAAGACCGCCGGAAACGATCGCAAAATCTACCTTTTTATCGTCCAAAAAATCCAGCAATTCCAACAATCCCGGCCGCATCAGCCTTCCCCTAGAAAATTCCACAATTTCCCCGTAACGTTCCGAGGGAATAGACTCTAGTAACTGCCGCACTCCCGATCGCAAACTCAGCCTTCTAGCGTATATTTCTGGCATCAGTTGAGACGACAGTTCCGGTGCGAAATACTTGAGCATGGCCACAAAAGTTTCTTCAACAGTTATCGTGCCGTCAAAGTCGCAGAACACCACCCGTTGCTGATTGTTCGGGATTGAAGATTTTTGCTTGTCATCGGTCATTGTCAGTCGCACCTTTCGAGAACGGCAAAAGTTTACACAATTAATCGTACACTGTCGAGCGATCGAGCGCGACAGCCCAAAACTAATAGTGACGCGCTGTTTGTTGGCAATTTACCGCAGGATTTTATTCAGAATCTTCGAGAGAATCTTCATCTTCCAGGGAATCTTCCAGGGAATCTTCGAGAGAATCTTCATCTTCCAGGGAATCTTCCAAGGAATCTTCTACCTCCTGCTTGTGGTTTTTTGTCTTTTGGGGGTTAGACTTAGCCGGCAAACAGATTAAATTATCATCTTCAGTATTAATCAAACCTTTCGATCGCAACTTACCCATCAGTCGCGTCACCGTCACCCGCGTTGAGCCAATTGCGCTGCCAATTTGAGCGTGAGTCAAGGCCCAAGGCAGTCGGTAGCCCCGAACCACATCCGGTTCGTCGTCACCTACGTAAGGTTCGCCGAACTCCTCGATCAACAAAGTGAGAAATCCCAACAGTCGGTCGATCGTCCGGCGCTGTCCCAAAGTGCTCAGCCAGAGAAGTTTCCGCTGGTGCTGGTAGCGAAACGCATCCAAAATTTCTCTACGAAAGTGAGGCCAATTATCCAAGTCGTGCCAATACATCCACACTACGTGAGTTTGATCGGCGTGGGCGTAAGCTTGGAGAGTAAACGGAGACTGAGCAACCAGTTCAAAGGGCTGGCCTGCGCCGACGAAGCCCAAAAAAGCTTCTTCTGTAGTTTTGTCAGCGGATTTCGACTTCGCCGCCGCAGCGCTAACTTGAGCGCTACCTACGAGTCGCACAGAACCTTTCTGGACTAAATACAGCAGTCCGGGTCTTGCGGGAATCCGCTCATCTTTGCTAAAAGTCCGGCAGCGGTAGTGTTCCTGGGCCCAGTCGATAATTCGCTGCCAAGTGATAAACGGTCGATCGATAGTCTCTACAGGTGTGGAAGTTGATTGCATAAGTGAGGCTCTGGGATATATTTAAGAGTGAGAAAAACAGCTTCTGCCAGCAGTGCGATACAAAGTGAGACAACCAACCCCCGATCGAGCTTGCACGCTTCTTAACTGTGCTGACTTTTCTTAGTTTTACCGAAAAATTCAATGTAGCAAAAAATACATCAAAATGGTAGAGTTCAGGAAAAAATTTGTCGTAAATTATTGTTATTTACCAAAAAAATCGCTAGAAAGCCTATTAATTCGATGTAGCCCCGATCGGGGGAGCCGATCGACTATCTCTGAGATCAGCAGTTTAACGTACAAGAAAAGTGCAAGCGGTAACAGTATATCGTTGCTCTTACCGTAGGATGAGCCGATAGGGATACAGCAAATATGGAGCAGTGCCCGGAAGTTACAGTGAAGTGTTTCTTGCTTTCAAGGTTCCAAAGGGCGATCGCCCTGCAAGAGACACTAGGGGAAATTCCATTAAATCTCATAGGTGGCACCATTCTCAAGAACGGGCAAGATGCCCGTTCCACAAGAGA
>NZ_JAUBPT010000164.1:4446-17612 GCF_036700905.1 Microcoleus sp. S13_C3
TGAATTTTCTTGTGGAACAGGCATCTTGCCTGTTCCTAAACAAGTAATTGAGAATGGTGCAATATTTCCGTTAAATCTTAAATCTTGCACCATTCTCAAGAACGGGCAAGATGCCCGTTCCACAAGAGATGAATTTTCTTGTGGAACAGGCATCTTGCCTGTTCCTAAACAAGTAATTGAGAATGGTGCAATATTTCCGTTAAATCGGAGTAAAGATAGCGCGCGGGTGCTGTACGTGTCTGCGATCGCCCTGAAATTGGCTAAAACTTGGCAGCAGACACCGCAGACAATCGCGGCACAGTTGGCTGAAACTCTCCAACCGCTGTGCTACCCAGATTTCGCCGTTAAAGTAGCGCCGGGGGGAATTATTGAGATGGAGTTGACTGATGCAGGTTTAGCCGTCTGGTTGCAGCGTTTAGCTCAAACGAACCTCCCACTTCCAGAATCTAAAATATTATCCCCTGTTGTGTGTGCCGATCGACTGTTTCCCATTCAGTACAGCCACGCGCGCTGCTGTTCCCTGCTGCGAATGGCCCACCGCGATCGGATAATTGCGATCGCGCAGCCAGATGTCGCTACAGCGCCGCAAATTTTGTCGCTGGCGAGTCCAAATCCTATCCCTTGGATTGACGAGGGCGATCGACTGCGGTTAGTGCATCCTGCAGAACGCAGTTTAATATCGCAACTGTTAACAGTGCTAGACAATTTATATCCTACTTTTGAGGTAAAGAACCGCGAAAAACCTGTCAATTATTTCAAATTAGCCAAGAGTTTGAGCGACGCATTTCAGATTTTTTACAGCCAGTGCCGAATTTGGGGAGAAGTTAAAATAGAACAGCCAAAGCTCGCCCAAGCTCGATTAGGTTTAATATTAGCAACTCAATCTTTGCTGCGATTTATCCTAGAAGACTTATTGAACGCTGTTGCTCCTTTAGAACTGTGATTATCTTCTCATTTTTAGCAACTTTTATTCATACTAATATGTGGGTTTCTTAAAGTTACATTGACTTATTCCATCTGAAAAGCTCTCTATTTTATCGGGTTCACCCTGAAGAAACCAGTAACCTAATGTCGCATAGAAAATTTATAAAAAATTAGCTATTTATTGATTAATACGGTTCAGTTAAGCCCGATCCCCCGGCGCCTAGGGCGGGCACGGGGAGTAGGGGTAGCACCGCCCCTACGAAGGGGAGTAGGGGGTGGGACAAGAACTTACTCAAAGTCAACCCCTACTCCCCAACAATCAGGGGGATCTCCGAGGAATAAACAATTTAACTGAACCTTATTAATTAATTAATTAATTAATTAATTATTAATAATGCAATTAATCATAATTCTGTAATTGGGGCATTCTTATTTTCTCTAATTTATTTAAGTAATCTTTCTTTTTGCTTTTGAGAGCGATAACTTTTAGATCAATACGGTTCAGTTAAGCTCGATCCCCCCTACTAGCCCTCCTTAAAAAGAGGGATATCAGAACTTACTCAAAGTCCTCCTTCTTAAGGGGGATTTAGGGGCATCTCCGAGGAATAAATAGTTGTAACCCAAGCCTATAGACTTTTAGCTTGCATCTATGGCTGTGCTCCTTAAAATACTTAATCTTATGTTATACAATTAAGCTGCGTAGCAGCTTATCTATTGGCTATCCAGTATGCTCGAAAAACAAGAAGAAGATTACAGCTTAGTAGGAACGAATCCTCTAGAACTTCAGGAAATCCAAGAGGAGATAGCCTTACCAGAGACGGTACTTCTGACAAATGGGCATCTAAAACTTTCCAAACCGGAAACTCGATCGAGCCTCAGAGCACTAACTTTGGACGGTGTTTTCGCTACGCTTTTTTACAGCATCATCGGCGGCGCGTTGCTCAGTAATTTCTTGCTCGATTTGGGGGCTGGTCCAGTCGAAATTGGTATGCTCTCCTCCATTCCTCAACTGGTAAATCTGCTCCAACCGTTCGGAGCTTATATAGCAGACCGAACACAGAGCCGCCACTGGTATTCCTTCTACATTTTCGGAATGTCGCGACTGCTGTGGCTGATTCTCGTGCCAGCCCTTTGGTTGGGAGGCTCATTTCATCTGGCCCGACATCAGCTTGTGCAGTTGACATTGGCAATCATCTGGGTAAGTCAAGTCTTAGAATCTTTAGGTCGGGCTTCCTTCTTGAGCTGGTTGGCGGCGTTAGTACCTCAGCGGTTGCGCGGGCGGTATTTTGGCTTTCGCAATAGTGCTGTCAGCTTGACGAATCTCATTGGTGTGCCGTTGCTGGCTCTAGTGGTATCGAACTGGCCCGGTGGAAAGCTCCAAGGTTACAGTGCCATCTTGGTTTTAGGAATTGTGCTTGGTCTCATCAGTCTAGGTTGTCAGTTCTTTATGACCGATGTGAACCCAAAGCTTGTACACGTCACGCATTTAGATACAGGCGAAAAATCATCCACAGGGACAATTTTTAGCTTTCTCAAGGAAGCCAATTTTTTAAAGTTTTTGCTTTACTCTGGTCTATGGAGCTTTGCCGTTAACGTCAGCGCGCCCTTCTTTAACCTTTACTTGCTGGATGACCTAAAGATAGATGTCAGCGTGGTAACGCTCTATAGCAGCTTAGGTGCTGGTGCTAACTTGCTGATGCTGGTTTTTTGGGGGAAGCTGGCTGACCGGGTTGGGAATCGCCCGATTATGCTAGTAGTGGGAGTTTTGGTGGCTCTGACCCCTCTACTCTGGCTAGAAGGTGGAACGGCTCCAATTTTCCTATGGGTGTGGTTCCCGCTGTTGCACATCATCGGCGGTGGGACGTGGGCGGCGATCGACCTGTGCAGTGGTAATCTGATGATGTCGGTGGCACCGCTGTTGAATCAGTCGATATACTTTGCGATCGCGGCCGCGGTTCCTGGTGTCACTGGGGCAATGGGAATCACCGTGGGTGGCTTTCTCGCCACTTTGACCAATCTCGGTGGCTTGCCAGGGGTGTTTGCGCTCTCAGCCGTTTTACGACTAGTGGCTCTCCTGACCTTGGTTTTTGTTCGCGAGCAGCGTTCTGTGTCTTTGGGTAAGTTTTGGCTGCTCTTGTTGCCAGCTTGGTGGAGAAGAGTGGCAATTGAACCTGGAGACATCAGGTTTCAACCATTAATAGTTGAACAGTTGGACTGTCCACATGAAAGCTCAGGCGATCGCTCTTCAACTCTTGATTGATTGTACGGCACAAGAGTCCGAAAATAATTCCTAAAAGAGTTTATTAACCATTTTTAAAGTGTTAAAATACTCATCAGATAATCTCAGATGTGACGGTTGTTGGGTCGCTTTTTTTCAGAAATATAAAGTCTGGCTACTCGGATAAGTTTTGAATGGTATCTAATTATTTTTTGGGTGCGTTCAACATTTTTTACGAGGCCGATCGAGCTTTGAGGAACGATCGCCAATTCTCCGGCTTGTCGATCGCTTCTGGAACGACGATGCTCAATTTCATCAGTTGACGATCGGCTGTTATCAGTTTTTTGAGAATACAGCGGTTCTCAGGAAAGTAAGGTACTCTTCCAATGCCCCATGCCCCATGCCCCATGCCCTGCGCGGGCCAATGCCCCATGCCCTGCGCGGGCCAATGCCCTGCGCGGGCCAATGCCCCATGCCCCATGCCCCATGCTCAATGCCCCATGCCCCATGCCCCATGCCCCATGCCCCATGCCCCATGCTCAATGCCCCATGCCCCATGCCCCATGCCCCATGCCCCATGCCCCATGCCCCATGCCCCATGCCCCATGCCCTGTTTGCCCAAGAACACCTCATGTTACTAAGAAAAGCTATACCACGTAGAGCCTCACCCGGGCTTCAAATTCCTCGATAACTATCCCAATATAATGCCTGCATCTAGTTTAAGGCGTTGCAGGCGAGATTTGCTTTTTTCCAGGTTGTGCCATCGGCAGCGTTACTGTAAATGTACTGCCAATGCCTTCTTCACTGGTCAAAGTAATTTCGCCACCCTGCAAGTCCACGCATTTTTTAACAATGCTCAGCCCCAGTCCAGTACCGGGAATTCGACCGACATTTTTTGCCCGGTAAAATGAATCAAACAACCGTTCTTGGTCTGCGACAGGTATGCCAATTCCTGCATCCTGTACCGAAAAAATAGCCTCGCTTTCAGTAAGTTTTAATTCAAAAATTACTTCGGTATTTGGGGGAGAATACTTAATAGCATTGGACAGCAAATTGCCCAGAATTCGCCGGAGCAAGCTTACCTCCAAACACGCCATCGCGGATTGATGGTGATTTACAAAAATCAGCGTCACCCGCTCATTTTCAGGTTTCAACTTCAGGCTGCTCTGAAATTCCGCTACCAACTCATTACACAACTTTGCTAAGTCTATCGGTAGCAAGGAAAAGCCTGTTTTTCCTGACTCAACACGCCCCAGCAGCAGAACATCATCTAATAACAAATCTATGCCTTTTGCTGCTGCTTGAGTTTTGTCTAGAAGTTCTTGTGTTTTCTCCTCTGTTAATGTTAACTTGTACTTGCTAAGAAGTTGCGTAGTGCCGATGATGAAATTCAAAGGATTGCGAACGTCATGGGCAATCATGTACAGCAAAGATGTTTTCATCTCATTGAGTTCTTGGGCTGTTTGCAAAGTGCGATCGAGTTGGTCGTGAGACAATTTGAGAGTTAAAGACAACTGGCGCGATCGCAGCAAAATTTCCACCCGCGCTTGCAATTCTATCTTCTCGATCGGAGCGATAATCAAATCGTCAATACTTTGCCAAATAAATTGCGTTGCCATCCCTACATCCGAGCGGGATGTAATCAAAAGAAAAGGCAAGCATACCGGGTGTTCTGCCTGTTTTTGGGCGGCCACCCATTGCCAGTGGCGTTTCAGGGAAATACCGTCAATTATCGCCAGGTCAAAAGATTGATTAAATGGTAAAAACTCCTCACTATTTTCCGTTGAGTGTGGCAGCAATACCTCATAGTAAACAGCTAGCCATTCTAATAACAGGCGACGATTTTCTTTCTGTTCGACAAGCAATAAAATTTGACTCACGCAGATTCTCCTAGCAAGCTGTGAACAATTCCCAGCAAATCTCTAACTATCAAAGGTTTTACCAACATATTCCGAGCACCGTGGCAGAGGCTTTCGTGCTGAATAGCAGCGCTTTGTTTGGGCGAGAGTATCAGAAAAGGGATTTGGTGATTTCGCAGTTGTTCGCAGCACTCCCAAATCCGGCGATCGAAACCAGAAATATCTACTAAAGCCATCCCGATCCTAGCAGGCTGACTGATAGCTTGTGCAACATCTTCAAAGTTATAAGCCGCGATCATCTGGTATCCTTCTTTATTGAGAAATTGTGCTAATAGTTCCAAGTTTCGCTGATTGCGGTCTACGGCTAAAATTATTGAGTTGCCAGTCATTTATCAGCTTCCTGTGAATACGGGTTATACCATTTTAGATTGTAGATTTTAGATTTTAGATTGGGGAGTGAGTGATTATATATGGGTTGGGAGGTGGCCTAAAGTTGGATTCTTTTTTTATCTGGTATTAGCTTACTTTTCGGGGAACTATTACATAGGTTTTCAGTTGAGTGAAGTACAGATGATCTGACACAGGACACGGCCGCGTGCCCTGTGCCCCTACTGTATTTCATAGAATTGAAAACTACACTACGATCAAAGTCGAAAAATACACAAATTTACCCATATATTTAAGTTTTCCAGGACTTAGGCTAGTGGTAAGGTGCGCGACGCGCCCCCTACTCATTAGTAGATTCACGACTGCAAAATTAGCTGCACTTGCCCAGCAACAGCAGGACAAGCCCCGATTCAATCTTCATCGGGTTCCCCCTCAATCCACACCGGCGCCGAACTCAAAATGCCGCGCAGCCCCGCTATCGGTTTGCTGACTTTGATGCCGTAGCGAGTAATCTCGAGTTCTCGCAGAGTTCTCTCGAAATTGCTGACTCGTTTTTTAATTACTCCGATCGCCTTGCGGATTTCTGTCCTATTATGCAGTTGGCGTTCCAGATAGCGTATAAACAGAAGATTATCCGCCAAATAGCTAATTCCGATCTCGGTCAGCCGAAAATCTCCGCTAATAGCTTCTACCTCATTAATCAAAATAACGGTGACTCCCATATTCTTCAGATACTTACACAAAGCGTGCAAATTGTTCACCAAATCTTGCCCCTGCATCGAAAGCTGATAGCCAGAAATACTGTCAATCATCACAATCCGCGTCTTTTCCTGCTCCACTTCCTGGCGAACCATATAGGCAAACTGATCCGGCGAGTACAGCAAAGGTTCCACAGGTATCACGGAAAGACTTCCTTGCCCCATCATCGCCCCAACCGGGATGTTAACTGATTCGCAGCGCTGCAGCAGAGTAGAAGTTGACTCCTCAAAAATGTAAACTACCGATCGCTCCCCCCTTCCTGCAGCTTCCTTCATAAACTGAATCCCCACCGTCGTTTTACCCACGCCGCTAGGCCCGCTAATCACCGTCACAGTCCCCCGTTCCAGTCCCCCGTGCAGCAGTTCGTCCATTTCTGGAATCCCAGCAGAAATCGGTTCCGCAACAAAATCCTGTTGAAAGTTGTCCGGAAGCAGTCGCGGAAATACCTCCATACCAGCCTCAGTCAGGCGCAGCGAATGGCGGCCGCTGCGGAAGTTGGAGCCTCGCAACTTGGTGACAGACAGGGCGCGTCCTTCAGGGCGCAGTTCCAAGTAAATTACTCCGTCGCTGATGAATTGCAAATCGTCATCGGGAGCACTTGATGTGCCTTCGGAGGTGAACACCACCGTCGCCCCCCCTTCCACCAAAAACCGCAGAAAAGACAAAACTTGCTTGCGAAACTGAAACTCATCCGCAGCTAAGTAGCGAAATTGAGTGATTGCGTCCAAAAACACCCGTTGTGGCTTGACAGCTTGGACTCGCTCGATAATCTTTTGTGTAGTGGGTTCTCGCTCCACCTCCGAGGGCGAGAAAATGTCATAAGTCTGAACTTCTGTAAAAAATTCTGAGGATGGGCTCAAATCCAGGAACGCCATCGCTTCCATATCAAAACCGAGACTTGCCGCATTGGCCCGCAATTGCGCTTCCGGTTCTCCTAAAGTAATAAACAGGGGCGTTTCTCCCAGAGCCACACCTGCGGTCAAAAAGTGAAAGCCCAGTGTAGTCTTGCCAGTACCCGGGCCACCACGCACCAGATAAGAGCGTTGAGGAATTAGGCCACCGCCAATCACTTCGTTGAGACCGGTAATTCCCAGAGAAATTCGGTTTTGAGACATTTGTTTCTTCATGTTTTGAATATCGGGCCCGTATTAATATTTAATGGTTTTAGGCAATCTTTTGATAATTTTTTTTACCGGGCGTCTGATAACCTTCATGAAATCTTTTTCTACCGAAAATTACGTAAGCATACAAGAATTAGAAAGTATTGTCGGGGCTGCTGGCATCTGTCGCTGGCAAGATACAGAGCTATTTTGGCAAGAACGGGTAGAAAAAGCAGTTGCCCCAGACACGAAAATAGATGGTATCGTTTACCCAAATACTCAGGAAGAACTGGCGGCTGTCATTGCTTGGGCCGGGCAACATCGCTGTGCAGTCTTGCCTTGTGGTAGCGGCAGCAAACTTGATTGGGGCGGTTTAGTAAAATTAGACCCCCCCAACCCCCCTTACCAAGGGGGGCTTTCAGAACCCCCCTTTTTAAGGGGGGCAGGGGGGCTCGTGGCCGTCAGCACTTCGCGCCTCAATCGACTTGTACAACACGCTGTGGGTGATTTAACCGTGACTGCGGAAGCGGGAATAAAGTTTGCGGATTTGCAGCAAATTTTAGCTGCCGCAGGTCAATTTTTGCCGATCGATCCAGCATATCCCCAACAGGCAACTTTGGGCGGCATTGTCGCTACTGCTGATGCGGGTTCCTTGCGGCATCGCTATCGGGGGATGCGCGATTTGCTATTGGGAATTACGTTTGTGCGATCGGACGGTAAAATTGCGGTAGCCGGAGGTCGAGTTGTTAAAAATGTCGCCGGTTACGACTTGATGAAACTGTTTACTGGTGCTTACGGCACATTGGGGGTCATTTCTCAAGTAACTTTCCGAGTTTATCCGCTACCTGAATCATCGGGAACCGTAGTGCTGACAGGGGAAATTAATGCTTTGTCCCAAACCGTTCAAATCTTATTATCCTCTGCTTTGACACCCAGTGCCGTTGATTTGCTGTCACCTGAATTAGTGGCAAAATTAGGCTTAGGAAAGGGCACGGGATTAATCGTCAGATTTCAAAGTATCGCCCCAAGTGTTAAACAACAATCAGCCCGCTTGCTGGAAGTTGCCGAAAAATTGGGTTTGCAAGGCACTAGCTACTGCGAAAATGATGAGCATCAGTTATGGCAAAGATTGCCACAAACTATGTGGGATTCTGGCACAAAGTCGGCAATTATTTGCAAAATAGGAATCAGACCGTCGGAAGCTGTAACGGCCATTAACACATTGCCAGTACAGGACGCTTGGATTCATGCAGGCAGCGGTTTGGGGGTTTTGCGGTTTGAGACTGCGACGGCCCAAACGCTGTTGCAGGTACGCAGGGGGTGCGAAGCGAAAGGCGGTTTTCTGACTGTTTTAGCAGCGCCGACGGACATCAAGCAACAGTTAGATGTTTGGGGCTATACTGGAAGTGCGATCGATTTAATGCGCCGGATTAAACAGCAGTTTGACCCGGAAAATCTTTTGAGTCCACATCGTTTTATAAGCGGTATTTAGTTTAAAGTTTGTAGTCGGGACTAAAGTCCTTCTTAAATCCCCGTCTAAATCTTTTGTAAACTAGGTTCTTTTTTAACGAACCGCGAAGACGCGAAGAACGCGAAGGAACAAAAGAGAAGAAGAGAGAAGAGAAGAAAGTGTGTGTGTTCGCTTGATTTCATCCGTTAAATCCGTTAAATAATCCGTTGCCGAACTTCTTTCTGCCATATATGCAAACTTCAGAAACATCTCAAATTCCCAGCGACGATTTAAAACCAGCCAAAGAAAGCAATTTCCTAGCACAAAATCCCCACTTAGAAACCCTCGAAATCCCAGGTTTCGACGCCAACAATCCGCCAGACCCGAAATTAATCGATACTTGCGTACACTGCGGATTTTGTTTGTCAACTTGTCCGAGTTATCGCGTACTTGGCAAAGAAATGGATTCCCCCAGAGGCCGCATTTATTTAATGGATGCAATTAACGAAGGCGACGCACCTTTAAACGCAGCCACCTCACAGCATTTCGATACTTGTTTGGGCTGTTTGGCCTGCGTTACAACTTGCCCTTCTGGAGTTCAATACGACAAATTAATTTCCGCAACTCGCCACCAAGTTACTAGAAATCAGGAACGCACTTTTTCCGACAATGTAATTCGCACTCTGATTTTCAATCTCTTCCCTTATCCTCACAGATTGCGGCCTTTGCTGGTACCGCTGTTTATTTATCAAAAATTAGGACTGCCAAAACTTGTCCGCAAAACAGGTTTGCTGAAAAAAGTATTTCCCCGCTTGGCGGCGATGGAATCAATTTTGCCGAAAGTTACTGTCGATTCTTTCCGGGATAATTTACCAGAGGTAATTCCGGCACAAGGGGAGAAACGCTATCGAGTCGGTGTGATTTTAGGCTGCGTGCAGCGGCTGTTATTTTCGCCAGTGAATGAAGCTACGGTGCGAGTTTTGACGGCTAACGGTTGCGAGGTGGTGGTTCCTAAAAGTCAGGGATGCTGTGCTGCTTTGCCGGAACACCAAGGGCAAGCGGAACAGTCGAAAGCTTTGGCGAGACAAATGATTGATAGCTTTGAAAATACTGGCGTTGATTTTGTGATTATCAACGCTGCTGGGTGCGGCCATACTTTGAAAGAATACGGTCATATTTTAGCTGATGACCCGCAATATCGGGAGAAAGCTGAGAAATTTGCTGCTAATGTTAAGGATGTGCAAGAGTTTTTGGCAAGTGCGGGAATTACGGCGAAACTCAATCCTTTGATTGACGGAGATTTGACACTTGTTTATCAGGATGCTTGTCATTTGTTGCACGGGCAAAAGATTAGTTTGCAGCCGCGTCTGTTGTTGCAACAAATTCCGGGGGTGAAGTTAAAAGAACCTGTGGATGCGGCTTTGTGCTGCGGGAGTGCGGGGGTTTATAATATGCTTCAGCCGGAGGTGGCTGATGAATTGGGAGTGCAAAAGGTGGAGAATTTGCTGAATACTGGGGCGGAGTTGATTGCTTCTTCTAATCCGGGTTGTTCTTTGCAAATTAAGAAGCATTTGGAGTTGCAGGGTAAGGATGTTACTTTAATGCACCCGATCGAGCTTTTGGATTATTCGATTCGCGGGGTGAAGTTGCTGAGGAAGTAGTTTGGTAGGGCGGGCGGTGTCTGCCCTGTTTTTGATGCTGAGTGAGATTTTTTTTAATGAACCGCAGAGGGCGCAGAGGGCGCAGAGGAAGAGAAAAGAGAGCAAGAGGAATAGGCTATTGTATTGAGAAATGGAGGGGGAAAAATGAAAAGAGTTATTTCTAGCTTTTTCTGTCTGGCTGTTTCGGGTTCAACTTTTTCGCAGCAGGAGTCAACAGCAGCTTTGTATCGCCCCCAGCCGTTTGTTCAAGCGTCAATTTCATCTTCATCGTCGGAAGAGAAGCAAGAGTCGATCTCGCTTTTTCCAATTGTTCGCAATAAAAAGTACGGCTTTATTGACAAGACAGGCAAGATCGTTATCGAACCCCAATATGAGTTTACTTGGGGCTTTACCGAAGGTCTGGCAGTAGTCGCAATCGATTCTAAGTGGGGTTTTATCGACAAGACAGGGAAGATTGTTATCCCCCCACAGTTTGATGAAGTTTGGGACTTTTCGGAAGGGCTGGCCAAGGTAAAGTTAATAAATGGTTCCAAATGGGGCTACATCGACAAAACAGGGAAAATATTAATAAAGCCTCAATTTGATGATGCTGAAGATTTTTCTGAAGGGCTGGCAAGGGTAAAGATTGGCTCGAAATACGGGTATATAGACAAGGTGGGGAAAATAGCGATCGCAATCGAATTTAATGATGCTTACGATTTCTCTGAAGGACTGGCTCAAGTACAAGTTGATGACAGAGTGGTCTTTATAGACAAAATGGGTAAAGTAATTGTTGAAAACTTTGATGCTGCTATGGACTTCTCTGAAGGGTTAGCCGCAGTTGAGATTGACGGCAAGGTGGGCTATATTGATAAAACAGGAAAATTTGTTATTCCTAAACAGTTTAAAGATGCTTTTAAATTTTCTGAATCGCTAGCAGCAGTTGAGATTGGTGACAAGTGGGGCTATATCGACCAAACAGGAAAGATGATAATCTCGCCACAGTTTGATGAGACTAAAAATTTCTCTGAAGGACTGGCATCGGTAAGGATTGGGAACAAGTGGGGCTATATAGACAAGACGGGAAAAATGGTAATCTCGCCACAGTTTGATGTGGGTTGGGAATTCTCAGAAGGGCTGGCGGCAGTGGAGATTGGCGATTTGCAAGGCTATATTGACAAAATTGGAAAGTTTGTTTGGAATCCGACAAAATGAGCGATTTATTTAAAAGGGCGATCGCACTTCTCACCTTTCCCAAAAGCTTGATCGCACTTCTGACTCTTCCCACAAGCTAAAATTAAATTCAACAGTCTTTCACCCCGGACAACTGTTATGGTTACTCAAATCCCATCCCCTACTCAGCAAGAAGTTATTTACCCCGACAGCGACGGCTTACCAATGGCAAATAATACTGACCAATTTCGCTGGATTCTCGTCATCGAACAAAATTTAGAATGGATGTATGCTAATGACGAGAATGTATTCGTAGCTGGTGATTTATTTTGGTATCCAATCGAGGGAAGATCGAATATTGTTAACGCCCCCGACGTGATGGTTGCGTTCGGCACACCGAAAGGGAGACGCGGTTCTTACCAGCAGTGGAATGAGTCAGGAGTTGCACCGCAAGTTGTGTTTGAAATTCTCTCTCCTAGCAACACGCAGGATGAAATGGAGAAGAAGTTGCTATTTTACGATCGCCACGGAGTTGAAGAATATTACATTTACAATCCTAGCAATAACCAACTGAGAGGGTGGCTGCGGGGACAAGACGGGTTAGACGCGATCGCCTTAATGGAAAATTGGGCGAGTCCTCGATTGGGAATTCGCTTTGATTTATCGGGTTCTCAATTGCAAATTTATCGACCGGATGGAACGAGGTTTTTCTCCTACGTTGAGATTTGTCAACTGTTAGAGGAAGAACGCCAACGGGCAGAACTTGCAGAAACCAGTTTAGCAGAAGAACGTCAGCGGGCAGAACTTGCAGAAACCGCTTTAGCAGAAGAACGGCGCCGAGGGCAGATTTTGGTGGAACGGTTGCGAGAAATGGGCATTAACCCCGACGAATTAACTTAGAAATTGGGGTGTTTTCGGTTGGATGAGAAAGCACGCGCGCCGTAGCTATCCCGCAGAGAATCGCACTTCTGACATTTCCCACAAGCTAAAATTAAATTCAACAGTCCCTAACCCCGGACAACTGTTATGGTAACTCAACTCAAGTCTCCTCAAAAACCTGATGTAATTTACCCCGACAGCGACGGCCAACCAATGTCTGACAATACCAAACTATTTCGCTGGATACTCATCATCCAACAAAATTTAGCGTGGCTTTTTGCCGATGACCCGAATGTATTTGTCGCGGGGGATTTGCTGTGGTATCCCGTCGAAGGAGATAACAAGATTCGCGTCGGCCCGGATGTGATGGTAGTCTTCGACCGACCGAAAGGAGATAGGGGTCCTTACAAGCAGTGGGAAGAAGAAAATATCGCGCCGCAAGTAGTGTTTGAAATTATTTCTTCTGGTAACAGGTTAACAGAAATGAATAAAAAACAGGTATTTTACGATCGCCACGGGGTAGAGGAATATTACCTGTACGACCCGGAACGCAACGATTTCAGCGTTTGGATGCGTTCACATGGGCGTTTGGACGTAATTGATGCGATCGAAAATTGGGTCAGCCCCCGACTGGGAATTCGCTTTGATTTGTCGGGTGAAGAGTAATCCCTAGGACGGGCTTTTCTTAGACATTTCCGTTATAAATTAGACAATTGGTGTATACGGGAATAATTCACCTAACCAAACCCAATATGTCCACATATGTACCACCAAGAA
>NZ_JAUBPT010000165.1:0-17524 GCF_036700905.1 Microcoleus sp. S13_C3
CGCTCGATCTCGGATGATTCACTTTTATCCCCTCAATCTGCCTATGTGCCAGTTGGGGTGCGGAATGTGGGTTAAAATGTAATGTGCGCCCATAAGCACCCTACTAAATTTAGAGAGGCCGCAAGTTTGATTATGCGGCAACCAATGCTGGTATTAGCACCGCATCAATGATATGAATGACGCCATTGTCGGCAAGAATATTGGAAGTGAGAACTTTAGCATCATTCACTTTAAGTCCGTCAGAAGTATCAATTCCTACCACAGAACCTTCCACTGTTTCAGCAGAACTTAACTCAAGCAAGTTCTCAGTTAGTACCTCGCCAAACAGAATGTGATAAGTCAGAATTTTCTTGAGCTTGGGTATGTCTTCCAGCCAAGACGTAATAGTGTTCGTAGGAATTTTGGCAAATGCCTCGTCAGTGGGTGCTAAGACGGTGTAGGGGCCCGGACTTTGCAATAAATCTAACAAACCAGCCGCTTCAATAACAGTCACGAGGGTTTTGAAAGAGCCGGCATTGGTGGCAGTCTCGACAATATCAGCCATGATGTTTTTCAGGAGTGCAAATAGCAGAAAATGAATCAGAGGCGACAATCATTTTAGCAATTTACAAATAGCAGAAAATGAATCGGAGGGATGATGATTATTTTAGTCATTATAAGTTAATTCGGTTGCTGGCTCTGATGGCGAGGCGCGATCGACCTTTTGGGCTTATACTTGGGTCGCCTCCTCTCCCTTGCGGAAAAATTGCTTTAAAATCTCTCCGGGCTCTCTGTCCCAGGTGTCGATATGTTCGTAAATTAAGCCGTCCTTATCCAGTTTATAACTAGAGTAGCCGTTAAAAAAAATCCGAGCTTTCCAGGGAACCCGCAGTGTCCCGCGAACTGTCCAATTTGCCACAATAGTATCATGGGCTGTCTGACCTACGTCGTGCAGGTCGAAGTAAATCTCGTTAAAGAATAGCTGCCCGTGAAATCGCAGAGTCCAAAAGATAATGCGATAGTTGATTTTTCCTTTAAATTTGTTAACAGGGTCTTGAAAATAAACATCTTTTGTGTAGATGTCGTAGGAGATGTCTTTTTCAAAAAGCGTCGGGAGATCCGCTTTCAGGGTGTCTACTGCTTGTTCTACCTGCATTTGATATTCGATCGCGCTCAAACTACCACCTTGTGACAGTATTAATTTATGACTTTAAATGAATAATCTCGATCGGCAGCGGGAGGAGAAAAAAATTGATACTTCAACCAGCTCTAATCTTACCTCTAATTATATTGTCCCCCTCGGCCTTTCTGCTGACCCGGACTTGCGAAATCGAAACCTTGGCACAGATTTGACAGAACACCCCCACTCCTCTGACATTCTCGCAGAAATCAACAGCGGCAAGCTGTTGATGGTAGATAGCCGTCGCCGGAACGGCCTAATTTTGATTAAACGTTTCCACGCGGAGTTTGCCGGGCCTGGGGCTGCCGTTGGGGGCGCTTTTGATGTTGACTCTCAGCAGGCGATTCCCGTGGGCGATTTTTGTTTGGTTTGCCCTCAATCTCCCGAAGAAATACAGAAAGCTTTGGGAATTCGGCGACAGTGGGTGCGGTTAATGGAACAGTTAACGGCAAAGCCTACTGCTTTGGAACGCGCACACATGGTTTTAACTCAGTTTGAACAATATTTGGATTCGGAAACGGTGGCACAAATTCCCGATGAAGCTTTGGCACTTTTAGTAGGCGTATTTCCCCAAACCCTTCGGGCGGCACGGCAGATTGATAATTAAAAATGTTATTGCATCATTTTAGCCGTAGGTTGGGTTGAGGAACGAAACCCAACGCAACCGATGTTGATGTTGGGTTTCCACTATCGTTCCAACCCAACCTACGCAAGATTTGTTGCAAAATTAATATTCATCATTCCTGACCAACTTCCTTGTCCCATTCGATCAGAACATTCGCGCCCCAATCCCTTGAATAAGAACCATCCTGCACATAGCGATGAAAACTGGAATATTCCCAATCCCGTGGTGCGGCAACTAATCCATGCTTGACCGGATTATAATGAATGTAATCCACATGATTTGCCAAATCCACTTCATCTCTAATTTGATGCTCCCAAAACCGCCTCTGCCAGATAGCTTGCTCACCTTTTTTCAAACGAGATACTGAACGAGTTTGTTTATATTGCTCAGGACAATTACGACTGAAATAATTCTTGATCAATCGCCAGCGAGTTGAAAAATTAGCATCTTGATCTGGCAGCGTCCAAATACAATGGAGATGATCTGGTAAAACAACAATAGCATCAATTGTAAAGGGAAATCCACCTATAACATTGCGGAATGCAGCGCGAAGCAGCTCTACCATTTCGGGGTCAGAAAATAAGCGTTGGCGCTGATACGTAACAATAGTAAAAAAATAGGTAGCTCCGGGAGTTTTTAGACGACGATACTGGATGTGCTAAGCACTGATTTTTATAGTGTAGGTTGGGTTGAGGCACGAAACCCAACATTCTGTATAAGCCGTGGAGTTGAGAAACGAAACCCAACATTATTAATCAATTGGGTGTTTGGCAGAGCGAAGCGTAGGGTTCGCTATCGCTTAACCCAACCTACAGAATACCAGCTACAAGCTCCACTCGGCATTCTGCAAAACGACTCGATAGCCATCTGGGTCTTGAAAGGTCACTCCATCTTTGTCCCAGTAGGGATTGTAGGAGTTTACAGGCTCAAATCCCATTGCTTTCATTCGCTCAACAGCCTGCTGCCATTCTTGTTGGTTAGGAAGGTAAAAGACGATAAGATTGTCTTGAGTTGGAGCGCCACCTACAATATGTCCCCGTTGATGGATAAATTCAAAGTGGTGGCTTTCTCCTGGCATCCCAACCATTACTCCGTCAAAACCTTCATGGTTTTCAAAACTATCGAGGATTTGCAGCCCTAAACCCTCTGTGTAAAAATGAACAACTCGATCGAGGCAATCCGTTGGACGAGCAACCCGTAAAACCTTTCCTTGAAGCATATATATCTTCTCCTAAGTTATTTTTGTGTCAAGCAGAAACTGGAGACCGAATATTATGAGTTGTCAAAAATTTCTCCAATTCGATCGACTGTCCGCTGATTTTCCTCCGGGCTACCCACCGTAATTCGCAAACCTCCTCCAGTATGCCTAATTAAAGTACCTCCCTCTTTTAGCTGCTGCATGATTTGTTTGTGTTCCTGTTCGGCAGATTCGCCCTCGCCGGCTTTCACGCGCAGGTAAACGAAGTTAGCCGCACTCGGCCAAACTTGCAATTTTTGATGCTGAGTTAGCGCTGCAATTAATTTGGCTCTTTCTGATAGAGTTTCTGGAATAGTTGCTAGCAATAACTGCCGCTGCGCTAGGGCCAACTCGGCTGCGGTTTGCGAGAAACTGGGAAGGTTGTAGGGGAGACGGATTTTTTCTAAGGCGGCTGTGAGTTCGGGATGGGCGATCGCATATCCGACTCTCATTGATGCTAGCCGAAATGCTTTGGAAAATGTGCGTAAAATTATCCAATTCGGGTGCTGGTGCAATTGGTCTGCTAAAGTATTTTGGCTGAATTCAAAATAAGCTTCGTCAATTACTACTAATATCTCTTGGGGTAAAGTTGACAACCATTCTATTTCATCGGTTGTCAAAGCATTGGCTGTGGGCGAATTGGGGTGAACGACAAAGACTGCGCGCACGGGGGGATTTTGATTTTGGGCTATCGCCCTTTTAGCCACCTCGATATCGATTTCAAAATTCTCCTCTTTCCGCTGAACACTCACAACGGGAATGCCGAGGGTTTGGGCGATTATTCCATACATCGAAAAGGTGGGATTCGCTACCAAAATAGAGCCTTGGCCGCCCAAGCAAGTAGCTATTAAGATGGATCTAATTAGTTCGTCGGAACCGTTGCCCACAGAAATATTGTCGGCTGTAATGGCGGTTTTTGGCACTGTAACCCCCCCTAGCCCCCCCTTGTTAAGGGGGGGGACATTTAGGGATTCATTGACGTATTGGGCGATCGCCTCTTTGAGCGCTGCGTGGCCTCCGTCGGGATAGCGATTTGTCTCAATTAACTGCTGGTAAGTCCAAGCTAGCTTTTTTTTTAATTCTTCTGGCAAGTCGTAGGGGCATTCATTGGTATCGAGGCGATCGATCGCACTTTCCGAGTGCGCTGATTCTCCTGATGTGCCCCCCGGATGGGGAGTGTATGCGGTAAGTTCGGCTAAATCTTTTCGGATAAAGGGAAGCATGGTATAATTTACGACTTTTTATTTTAGATTATCTGCTTAGAAGCATCTGAACTTAGCATAGAGCTTGTTCTATCTCGAAAGCAAGAGGAGAGGGGGATTTAGTTTCTGTCGATCGATTGATGCGTCGGCTGTGGCAACTTGATTATTCTTAGAAAGTAACTGCTAATATGTGGAAATCAAGTATGAAAGTCAAGCCTTCCGATCTATCTAAAAATGCCGCCGCTACCCTCATAGCTTTGAGTTTGGCTGTTCTCCCTTCAGCTATGCCTGCCTCAGCTCAAACCGAGTCAGCTCCGGCACAGAACAATACTGAGTCTAATGGAGTTGTTCTAGACAGAACTCCCTTTCAAGAAAGCAAGCGCGACAACAATCATTGGGGTGCTTTGGGTTTGTTGGGCATCCTCGGTTTGGGGAATCTGTTTCGCAAGGATGAACCCAAACGCTACCGCGATCCGATGGGCGAATAATTTTTTAAACTGCCATCGCACCAGCCAAAAACCCAATCAACCGTCGTGGATTCAGAAACCGGGTTTTTTACCTAAAGACTGGATTATTGCCTTTAATCCAACCAAAAAATCCGGTTTCTTTGATATTATTGATGGCTCTTTTAGCCACAAAGTTTATTCAATCGCGCCACAAAGCAATCCCGCCCAATAAACCGCTCACATTGGGTACTATTTTAACCTGTGGCGGTAACTCAACAGCAATCTTTTTAGTATTGCCGCCGCCGATGTAAATGCGATCGCAGTTAAAGAGATTTTGCAGATAGGTGAGCGCTTTTTCCAGACGGCGATTCCATCTTTTGGAACCGACTGTATCTAATGCCGATCGCCCTAATTGCTGTTCGTAAGTTTCCCCTTTGCGAAACGGGTGATGTCCTAATTCTAGATTTGGCACCAAGATACCATCGACAAATAAGGCAGAACCAAAACCGGTGCCAAGGGTAATTACTAATTCTACCCCCGTCCCAGCAATTGCTCCCAATCCTTGAATATCGGCATCGTTAGCCACTCGCACAGGTTTTCCCAAGCGATCTTTGAGGGTAGTTTCTAGGTCAAAATCTATCCAAGACGGATCTAAATTCACTGCGGTTTTGATAACGCCTAGACGCACGACACCTGGAAAACCGACGGATACTCGGTCAAATTCCCCTTGTCCGCTTGCTAAAGAGGCGATCGCCTCTAGTACGGGTTCCGGTTTCGGTGGTTGAGGCGTTTCTAAACGGCTGCGTTCCGTTTGGGGTTCGCCTTCATTGTCCAAAACCATAACTTTGATGCCACTTCCGCCAATGTCAACGGCTAGGGTGCGAGTCGATCGATCTTGTTCAGTCATTTGATTTTTAAGACTTGCAAGTTGGTCAAATTTTAATTTTTGAATTGGCAAAACTTTTGAATCGCTTCCCACATTTCCGCTAGGACATTTCCCAAAGAATGATCGTCTTCTAATTCGATTAATTGCACCCAGGGACGGTTAGCGGCAAAATCTCTGCTAGCTTGAATCGGTATTATTGTATCATGCTTGCCGTGAAGAATTAACGTAGGCACTGAGCGCATTAATTTTTGTTCAGGGTATTGAGCCATATCTGCCACAAACTGATAATTCAGCGGCAGATAACCTTGTTGGCCGTAGTGGTAAACGGGCAAATATTTCTCAGACTGCCATTTTTCTAACTGTTGCTGTCCCAACAGTGGCAGCCAGTGGGAGATAAAGTCAAAAGCCGGTGCTAACAAAACTATTTGTTTTACTGACAATTGTCGCTGGGCCAACCAAGCCGCTGTCAGTCCCCCAAAACTCGACCCAATTATGGTGACTCCCCCTAGAGTTTTTACATTTTCTGTGGGAGATTGGGATGATTGGCTTGGCAAAAATTCTGTTTCTATTTGGTTTAATTGCCGGGTGAGAGTGAGTCCCGAAAAATCGTTTTGATTGAGATCGGGAGTTTTTAGGTCAATTCCTAGGGAAGAAAAGCTATCTCGGAAATATTTTGCCTTAAGGGAATCGGGACTTGAAGCAAATCCGTGTAAATAAATGTAACTCGAATCGTTCTGTAGATTCATCCAGAAATTTTGATGAGACTTCTCAACTAATTATTTTAACTTAAAATGAGTTAAGCTGTTGTGCATTTAAAGTGTATGTTGAGGGCGGGCTTTCCGGCCCACCCCACAAGAAGGAAAATTTATTGCCCCATGCAATTTAAATGCGTATTAGCTTATAAAAAAAATCAGACACTAACTCAAAGAAAATATATAGCCTTTCGAGCTCTCATATGAGGTACTCATGGCCTCCGTGGCCTCCGTGGCCTCCGTGGCCTCCGTGGCCTCCGTGGGCATACCTCACCACGCTTGAGAACCGCTATATACTAGACTTCTTGCAAAAGTCCTTTCGATCAAATTTTCGGACGGGCAAGATGCCCATCCCACAAAAGAAAAAACTTTTTGTGGGACGGGCATCTTGCCCGTCCCAGCTATTTTTGCAAGAGGTCTACTGATATTCGGAACATATCAAGCAGTCGCACGCATTTAAATTGTTTGTTGGGATTAGAGGGTTTATAAAAAGATAAAGCAATCGCATAGACTTAAAATAGCTGTGCTTTTAAATGGCTTTTAGGGAGAGACAAAACCATCGCGTAGATTACAGAAAAGCAGCGTTTCTCAATGCCTGTATTTATTGATTTATACTTGCTTACAATGAATCGCAGAGTGGGTAATGTGCACCCTGCGATTCACTCAAAACTACTCGTCAATTACTGAGCTTTTTGACGGTTTTGCATCCGGTTTTTAGCATTTTGTCGGCGCTGCTGCATCAGTTGAGCTAATTGGCTACGTTGTTCGGCCGTGAGAACTTCTCGCATTGCGAGTGTAATTTCAAATTGCACCTCTTCCAACTGCTGCCTCAATCCCATTATTTGACGGTGTTTGTCGCGTATTTGGCTGGCATTTTCCTTGCCGGACATCATCGTTTCCAATTCTTGTCTGGCTTGGCGGACTGCTTGCATTCGCTGGGAAACTTGGTCTTTGTAGCGATCGCGCACTGCCTGCATTTGCTGCTTTTGGTCTGCGCTTAAATTAAGTTTCTCGAACATCCCACCTTCCCTGCCAGCGGGTCGATTGGGACGCTGGTTTTGTGCAATTGTTTCTGGTTCTAGGGGATTGGGAACTGCTATTGCTGCGGCTGTGCTGCCGAGAGTCAGCATTAAAACGGCTAGGGCAGATATACGACGAATTGACATGAAAATTACCTCTTTGAGATTAGTTATTTGTTGGCGGTTCGCTATCCGAGGAAACTGGGAAATTCAACCAGTCTGTTTGCGGGCGATTGATCATATTTTCTTGGGGAGAATCATGGAGGACACCCTCCCAGTTAGTGACTAAAAATGCTTCTAACTTAGCTGTTTCCTCATCTGGCAATTGTGCCGTCTCAAACGGACGGTAGCCAGACCAAAGAACTAGCAAACCAGCAGCAATCGCAGACGACACAGCCCACTTAGAAACAGATGATACTTTTAACCTGTCATTAGACTTAGGTGACGTAGTTACTGGCGTTTTTTCCCGGTGGGTTTCATTAACAACGCTCGCCTGATTACTTTCTATTGCTGCTAAAATTTTTAGCTCTAAATCTGGTGCAGCTTCAGGAAGACTTGGGCGATGTTGCTTCAAGAAATTAACTAACTCTTGGTCGCTGCTTGGGTTATTCATAGCTCGCTGACACCTTCTTTTTGCAAAAATTGCCGCACAGCATTTCGGGCATAAAACACGCGAGATTTGACGGTTCCCGCAGGGAGTCCCAAAATTTGGGCTACTTCTTTTTGCGGAATGTCTTCTAAGTCGTGCAGCACCAAAACGCTGCGGTGTTCAAAGCTCAATTGCTCCAGTCCCCGCTGCACTAAATCTTGATAGTGCAACTTCATCAGGTCGGATGTGTTATCTTTGAGAATAACCCCATTCATTACTTCTTGATTTTTGAGCTGGGAGTCAAAAGAATGCTGTTTAGCAAATGCTTGTCTTTGGTCGGAAGCCACATTCCAAGTGATTCGATAAAGCCAAGTAGAAAAGTTTTCCTGGTGCTTGAGTTTGGGCAATCCTTTCCAGACTCGCAGGAATACTTCTTGCGCTAAATCGTCAAGAAGCGACGGGCCGCAGAGTTGGTAAAGGGTTGACCTGACTTTGTGTTGGTAGCGTTTGTAAAGGTAGCGAAAGCAAGTGCGATCGCCCTTTAAACATTGAGCAACTAAGTCCGAGTCGGAACAGTCATCGGTTAAAACATTGGCTGACACAGCTAACACCTGTGAAGTCTCCCCCACCAGTTCGTTATCTGAAGTGTTTAGACAGGGCGATCGCAAAAAAGGTTCAAAGGATTTAAAATTTTTTTTCGACGAGGCGGCAGGTAGGGAAACGGCACTCCCGTGTCCTGATTTTTCCTGTAATTAACGGGTTCCGAGGTGTAAAGCCTGGGAACCCAAATCCAGATTCCGAGCCTTGGTTGAGAAAATGGACGCTCTGACTCGCCCCAGAAGCGTTACTTTTACAAGTGATTGAGAAAAGCTATGTATAGCGGTTCTCAATTAAGTGATGTACAAGTTTAGATTGCATAATTGAATAATGGGGCAATTTACGAATTAATTAAAAAGTCCTCACTCCCCCAATTTAAAATCTAAATCGGTACATCATCTACCTGAGAAAAGCTATAGTAGACTTACCGCTTTTATTAATCTGAGAGTTTGAGGCGATCGCCTGCCTGCGATATTGCTCGATCCAGGATTGAATTGCCAATTTAAATTCAGCTTTTTGTGCGTCTTGAATTCCTTTTGGATCGAAGCGATCGCAATAATGAATTTCAATCAACAATGCTAACTCTTCGAGACAATATAATTCCGGTTTTTCTTTTTTTAACATCTCGATCCAATTTTTAAAAGACTCAGAAGTAGGGCGAATCAATCCAGACTCATTTAACGCCTGTTCGATTAAATAAAATTCCGATTTCGGACTCAACGAATCTTTGTTATAAATAGCTTTTAGCCAGCTTTGTTTCTTAGATAAAAGGCGTGCAGTTTTGTTTAAATTAGGATTAAACCTCCAAAAAAATATTAATCCCAGCAGGATGACTCCCCCATACTTCAATCCATTGCTACCTGATAAATATCGCAACCCCAGCAAAATTTTGTAACTCAATAGCGACCATAAATCAGAGATAAATGCCCCTGGGGGAGCAGCAGCATCCTCCATGCTTTGCCAATCAGAAGGCGTAGGATCAAAAGCTTGCCATTTTCCCGCGATATAAGCCAAAGTCCAAGCATGAGCATGGCGACTTCTTACAATATATTGGTTCTCCAAAGAACTGAATTCGTGAACAGAATATCCAACAGCATAACGGGCTGGAATACCGAGTTTTCTCAGGAGAAGTGTCGCAGCAGTAGCAAAATATTCACAATGTCCAGAGCGAGTGTTCAGTAAAAATGTTGATAGAGGCGTAGCATCATTATCTTGGCCCCTAAGCTTCAGTGAATAAACGAAATTTTTTAGGAAAAACCACTCTATTTTATCTAATATTTGTGGTGGAGACTGGCCTTGAATATCCATTTGGCTGAGGATTTTATTCAGTGCCACCATTTCTGATTTTGGTATTTGCAGGTCGTCTGCTGTAGGTGGGCTATCTACAGAAAAATTATTATTAAAGTAGCTTCGATAAGCCAGCCTATCAACTTTTCCCGCCACTTTAATTGTGCCATATTTATTCTTTTCCATCTGACTGACAGGCAATGCGTCAATTTTAAAAGTTCCATCGGGCAGCTTTAATAAACCTTGGTTGCCTGGGAGTGTAGCCGAAATAGTAATCGTTGATGGATTCGGTAGTTGGTCGCCTAAATCCCAAGTTGTGCCATTAATCTTTGGTTGTACGGGAACAAAGTTAGGATTTAAGGCGAGCCACAGTGAAGAGTTGTAGCGATTATAAGTGGCTTCTCTTAGCAGTCGGGGAGGAGTCTGTTTAGCTTCAGGAGCAACTCTAAAAATAATTTCATTTGACTGTTTTAATAATCCCACTGACCCGATGTTCGTTTGTTTTTTCAAAAAATCTGTTTCTTGAGAATTCCCATTACTAAGCCATGAGATTGCTTGCTGTTCTACTGCTAGGTGAAGTTGGTGCAGACCCATCTGTCCTATAAATCCTATACTGCCAGCAATTAACATCAGACAAAGCCAGAGAATAGATGAAAATCTTTTCGTTCTCACAGACCACAAAGCAATAGCTGTTAATGCAAATATCCCAGCATAAAAAGATATCTCTCTACTATTCGTCGCACTAGCGGATAGCAGACAACAGATAAAATATGGATAATTTAGATTCACCATCAAGGGGTTAAGTGGTGCTTTTTTTGTGGCCTTGTTTAGCCACAAAAACATTAGGCGTATATCCAGACTTTCCTTGACAGAATATACCTGAGCAGCTACCAGTGGAAAAAATACACCAGGAAGCCACTGCAACAAATTATATATCAAGTAAATAGAGCGGTTGGCGACCAGGAGATAAACCAGCAAACAGCACAAAACAATCAGACATAAATTAGCAATGCGCCTAAAATCACTAGCTGAAAAATCCCACTGATAAGGCCACCAGTTAGCTGCCTCTAAAATCAGAGCAATTGGGAACGCAAAAAACCATAGTCCCGTCTGCCAGCCCCAAAAAATTACACTAACACCCAAAAGAAACACTGGCATTTTCATAATTTCATTAACCCCTCTTGTATTTGACCTAGCTTTAAAATATGGCAGCTTGTTAAGTCATCTTTAATCAACTCTAAATTTAAGCTATCTAATTGAGCGTCTCGCTCTGTTAAAATTAAAACTAAGGTATGGATACCGCGACTTCTCAGATAATTTACTAATCTTTTTCTAGGTTCGTCCCAACACAAAAATATACAAATGCAACCGCTTAGCAGAGAGATTTTTTCCATCAAAACTGAGGTGAGCGAGTCAAAAAGTTTATCCTGACAGGCACCGACGGAGGCGATAATTTCTAGCATTTTATCAGTAGAGTTCAGCCCTCTACCAAAGGTAAAACAATAAGCTTCTTGAACAACGAACATCAAATCCAATAAGGATTCTTGAGTCTGAACTTCATAGGATAATGAAGCCGCAATTGAAATTGCCTCTTCTAAAATCTCACTATATTTTACACTTTGAAATGTATCCAAAATTAGGGCGTGCCTCACAAAAAATTCATCCTGTTCTTCTTTGACCATTGGCTTACCTGCTTTTGCCCAACTTTTCCAGTGAATTTTGCGTAGCGGATCTCCCGGTCGATAATCCCGCAGAGACCTAAATTCCTCGGAATCTCCTACGGATGAAGCTAATGTTACGCCACCTGATTGATATCTTCTGGAGCCAGGAAGCTGAATTGGTGGTAAATGATATAGTTTGGGTAAAATTAACATAGATTGGGGCAAGGAATTTGTTTTACAAGCATTCCAAATCCCAAAAGGATCTGACCTAGTAACTGTTAGACCACTGAGGCGGATAACACCTCTGCAGGACGGCGTAATTTCACCTACCACTTCTGTTTTGCTATTGGGTGGAAGAGGAGGCAATTCTATGGCTTTAGCTGTGGCGCATTGTTTTCTAGAAATCAGCCACAGCCAACGATAATAGCCGAAGTATTTATCCAATGAAGTGCGCTGTTCTTCACCGGGTTCAGGTGTTTCTATAAATTCTTGAAAGCTTGGGTATGTGTCGGCAAAATTTTCCCACAATTTCAGGTTATTTTGACTGTGGCTAGTTTTGTTATGAATGAGAATACGGTATTTTAAAGTGACTCCAACTGTTGCAAACTTTGGTAAGAACCGTACTGCATTGAAGCGGAAGCGAAAAAATTTACTAAAAATTATGGCTATTCCTATAATTGATAACAGGAAAGTAAAAATTTGATAAGTCACAGTCTGATTAGTATCTAATCCTAAAATTCCCGCTAAAAGCGTGCAGCTAAGCACTGCTAACCCATTGTTGGTCAATCGCTTCTTTCGCGAGCGATTTACACGCGCACAGAAGCGAAAAATAGCGTAGAAAAAACGTT
The DNA here is from genome assembly GCF_036700905.1 of Microcoleus sp. S13_C3. Classification (NCBI taxonomy): domain Bacteria; kingdom Bacillati; phylum Cyanobacteriota; class Cyanophyceae; order Oscillatoriales; family Microcoleaceae; genus Microcoleus; species Microcoleus sp. S13_C3. Next base: position 12,309 of record NZ_JAUBPT010000165.1, read on the forward strand.
TCATTTTTTAGGCTGGTACAGGAATAGATTTGATAATTTCTTCAACAACACCTGGGGCCATTCTGCCAGAAAAACGCGCTTGAGGTTCCATTACTAGGCGATGAGCGATGACTGATACCGCCTGTTCTTGAATATGTTCTGGCGTAACAAACTCATAGCCATCGAACAAAGCTAATGCTTGAGCAACTTTCATTAAAGCTATGGAAGCTCTGGGACTCGCCCCTAGTTGTACGCCTTCGGCTGAGCGAGTTGCATTGACGATATCTACGAGGTAACGTTTCAATTCTTCACTAATTCTAACTTGCTTTACCTGCTGTTTTAAGCTAATTAAATCCTCTAAATTAACGCAGGTTTGAAGTGTATCAATAGGATGTTGATGGATTTGGTCTCCGAGCAGGTTAACTTCGTCTTCTGGCGAGATGTATCCTAGACTAAATTGAACGGCAAAGCGATCCATTTGGGCTTCAGGAAGTGGATAAGTGCCACGAGATTCTACTGGATTTTGAGTAGCAATGACAAAAAATGGGTCTTTAAGTTTGTGCAAATTTCCGTCAATGCTGACTTGAAATTCGGCCATTGCTTCTAGGAGGGCGGATTGGGTTCGCGGTGATGACCGATTGATTTCGTCAGCCAAGACAATATTAGCAAAAATAGGCCCTTCGTGGAAATGGAATGTGCGTTGATTGGGGTCGAGCATGGATATGCCCAAGATATCCGATGGCAAAAGGTCAGGTGTAAACTGAATGCGTTTAAAGCTGACATCGACAGATAAGGCGAGGGCTTTAGCTAGGGTAGTTTTACCTGTACCGGGATAATCTTCTAGGAGGACGTGACCGCCACTCACAAAGGCTGACAGCAATTTCCTGATTGCTGCTGATTGCCCTTTCACCACTTTTTGAATGTTGTTGGAAATCCTGTGATAAATTTCTCTGCCCGACTTAGCGTGATTTTCTGTAATTGCTTTATCCATTATTTATTGTGTTCGTAGCGTTCGGTTAATGTCCCGCTGATTGGCTTCGCTAGATTTAACTATTTACAGCATTTTTCCAATATGTATAAGTTTTTAAACCAATACTTTCTTTGTTTTCGTTATAGATATCATCCAAACACCTGAAAAGAGCCAAAGCGTAATTTTTCAATCCCAACTCTGTCAAACTTGTGAGAATCCTAGTCAGCCGCAGGTAGTTGTGATTAAATTGGTCAATCCACTCTCTTTTTCTTGACAAATATTCCTCGGATTTGGCAATTACAATTTCTGCGTTTTCCTCTTCGCGGCATTTTAACCCGTAAAACGCCAGCATGACTTTTAGAGATTTGACTAAGCGACTTCTCAACTCTTCACTTGTTCTAAAAGCTTGAATCACCTCATCATTTAAAGTAGGAGCACTGGAATTAAAGCGGCTCTTTTCTCTCAGCGGAAACAGCCATTGAATGTAATTGTGCACGGATTCCAGCTTCTGGTAATCCCACGACCAAATATCCTCGATCGCCCGACATTGTGAATCAGGCTGTTGACCGAGATAGAATGCTAAAATTTTGTTTTGTTGGGTTGAATTACTCATTAATAAGCTGTTTTGTATCTCAATTGTATTTTTGGGCGGGACGCCCAACCCTACTCCCCACAACCATAAAATTAAATCTTTGTGTGGAACAGGCATCCTGCCTGTTCTTCAAAATAATTTTCTTGAGTCGGTTTTAACTCATATGTTGCACCATTGTCAATTAGCCTTTTATGAACAGGCAAGATGCCTGTTCCACAAAGAGTAGATTTTCTTGTGGGGAGTAGGGGTTGGGCTTCTAGCCCGCCCAAAAAAGGATTATTGAGAATGGTGCAATTGTTTCACCATTGTCAATTAGCCTTTTATGAACAGGCAAGATGCCTGTTCCACAAAGAGTAGATTTTCTTGTGGGGAGTAGGGGTTGGGCTTCTAGCCCGCCCAAAAAAGGATTATTGAGAATGGTGCAAAATCTCATTTTTAACCGACTTTAGCTATTAGCCAGGGGTTTAAACCCCTGGCGGCTGCGCCCGCTTTACCGCAAAGTAACAAACTCTTCAGCAGTCGAGGGGTGAATGCCAATAGTCGCGTCAAAGTCTTTCTTGGTAGCTCCCATATTAACAGCGATCGCCATTCCTTGAATAATCTCCCCCGCGTCTTTCCCAACCATGTGCACGCCCAAAACTCTGTCAGTATTAGTCTCAACGATTAACTTGACAAAAGTTTTCTCATCTGCACCTGTCAAAGCGTGAAACATCGGCCTAAACTTGGCTGTGTAGCACTTAATTGAGTCGGGAAACTTTGCTCGGGCTTGGCTTTCTGTTAAGCCGACTGTAGCCGCTTCCGGCTGGGAAAATACCGCTGACGGGACATTTTCGTGAGTAATTGCTCTCGGATTGTTGCCAAATTCAGTATCTGCAAAAGCGCGTCCTTCCGCGATCGCAATTGGCGTTAAATTGATGCGGTTGGTGCAATCTCCCACGGCAAAAATGTGCGGCTGACTCGTGCGGCTGTCTTTGGTAACTGCGATCGCACCTTTATCTGTTTCTACTCCCGCATTTTCTAAAGCCAATTTTTCCAAGTTGGGTTTGCGCCCGGTAGCGCACAACAGCGCATCTACTATTAGCGTTCCTTCGGATGTTCCCGACAGAGTTAATTTTAAGCCTTCTGGGGTTTTCTCAATGTGGTTGATCGAGCTTTCTGTCAAAATGTTTATGCCGTGCTTAATCATTCCTTCTTGCACGTTGGTGCGAATTTCTGTGTCAAATTCGTTCAAAATTAAGTCACGGCGGATGATTTGAGTTACTTGGCTTCCCAACCCGTTCATAATGCAAGCAAATTCGACGCCGATGTAGCCTCCTCCCCAAATTGCCAACCGTTTTGGCTGCTCTTTTAGTAGGAAGATTTCGCGAGAGGTAATCGCGTGTTCGATGCCGATAATTGGGACTCTTTGCGCTTCTCCGCCCACTGCAATTAAGATTTTAGCTGCGGTAATTTTTTTGTCACAAACTTCGACGGTATGGGGGTCAATAAATTTGGCGTATCCTGAGATTAATTCGACTCCGGCTTTTTCAAGAAAGCTGATGTGCAGTTTGCTGAGTCGGCGCACTTCTGTGTCTACCGTGGTGACGAGTTTTTCCCAATCAAAGCTGCTTTCGACTGCACTCCAACCGTAGCCCACCGCATCTTCGTAAAGGTGCGAAAATGTTGATGCGTACACCATGAGTTTTTTCGGGACACAGCCGCGAATTACGCAGGTTCCGCCTACTAAGTCATTTTCGGCGATCGCCACTTTTGCGCCGTAGGATGCTGCTCGCTTGGAACTCGCCAATCCGCCGGAACCCGCACCTATCACAAACAAGTCGTAGTCGTATGTCATAATTGTGTTTACCTAAAATCTCCAACTTACCAAGTTTACGCTTAAATTTTCTTAATGATAGCTCAAAAATTTTGCCTTTAAGAACTTCCGATCGCTACATACATAGCTAATTGAGGGGGAAAAAAACGGGGGACTAGCCGATATTTGGTTATAGGATAGCCCCAAAATGCCATCTGTGATGAAAAGTTTAGCCGTATAAGAGCAGGTGGCCTCACTCGGGAGCATCTCATATTTGTAAAAAAACTTCTTCTAGCTCCCTCCTTCTTCCTCTTTCCTGCTGCCTTCTGCCTCCTGCCTCCTGCCTCAAAACTCCTATTTCTAGCTTGGCTGAAAAAGTGAGATGCTCCCCCTCACTCAACCCTACCTGCTTACTGGTATTGTCAGATTCGTTAACTCGGCCCCTACTTTGACTCGGTAGATTGAGCTGGGTCTGTATTCTGATCCTTTGACGCTGTATCATCTGGTTTTTGGATTTGCTTGAGATGAATCTCATTCACCTGATTGATAAAGTTTTCGATTGCCATTTTTGTCATTTGTTGATGTTGGGCTGCGTCGGCTACATCATAGCAACGATAAGCTGGAGTCACTCCTAATACAAATTTCTCCTGTTCCGCTTCTAACAATTCCACAGCCGTGTTAGCAGAAATCCAATTCTCCTGAAAAGGAAAGGAGGTAACTATACTGGCGACTATCGAGGCGACAGCGGGACAAATTACGGGCAGCCACTTGAGCAAAGATTGACCTGGTTCCAATTTGTCTACCAATACTAAAATTGGTGTGACTCCCGAGAAAATCACGGTTGCCAACTGGAAAGTATAGTAAATATTTCTCGAAGTCTCTCTGGTGTTTTTATAGTCGTCAATCAACTCCTGGCAATATCGTAAAGCCTTTTCTCTCACCGGGGTAATCGAATTGTTATCCGAAACATTATTCGGGTTTAAGAGGTAATTATATAGTTCCGCTTTTCTTCTGATTTCTAACTGATTAGCATTATTCCTAGAGTTTTGAGCCAATTGCCTATTGGCCAGGAAGAGAAAAATAAAACTAGAGAGAAAAACAGATCCCAAAATAACGATAAGTTGATTGTCTGGAAAAACTCTGGTAAGGAGGCACGCACCCACAAAAGCGGCTATGGATAAATACTCAACAATTTTCAGGAAAGATAACATTTGTGGACTTGATGAGACTGTATTGGAAATCTCGGTCTGGTTTGTATCCGCAGAAGTAGTCATTGGTTTGTAGTCTGTTTGGCGATCGGACACAAGTTTAGCCTATTTGGGTGTCTATTTCACCCAAGCCCTGTCAACTTGGTGAAGAAGGCCCTGAAACCCTTGAAAAGTTGTTGATGGCGATCGTTAAATATTCCTTGTATAACAGTAGATGACCAATAAACTCGGTTTATTGGTCATCGCCAACGGGTAGGATGAGGTAAAGCAGGGCGATCGTATTTTGACAGTGGTTGCCATAAGCACCCTAAAGAGAGAGTCAATCGATTTTAGATTTTAGATTTTAGATTTTAGATTTTAGCATTGACCCCACGGATAAATTCGGAGGCAAGTTTATCGGATACAGGTTTTTTATTTCTGGACGCATGAATCCGGGGACTTGTATCCTGGATGCTTTCGGTCAGTGCATAAATAGTATAGATTTTAGGACTCACGCATTGACAAAATAACCAAACAATGCAGTGATAAATATGGGTCGTCTAACTTTTTAGGTATCGGACAATGAGAAAAATAACTAAACCCTCGACAGCACAATGTCATATAGACACTTACACCTCCTGCATTGATGTCAGAGCCAAAGTTGGGAGGGTGTAGTAGGTTATCAGAGATATTAGG
>NZ_JAUBPT010000166.1:0-17500 GCF_036700905.1 Microcoleus sp. S13_C3
GACTAATTATGAAATGGAACCGAAAAATAAAAAATAAAGGTAACTTAGTTAATGCAGTTTAGATGTCGAACAGCTTATCATCAATATTTGCAACCAATTTAAAATATTCTTTTGAGGGGACTCAAGGCGAGGTAGATGTCTTAGCTGTTGTAGATAATTGCCTATTTATATTTGAATGCAAAAACTCCTTGCATCCTTGTAATGTATTTGAATTGAGAACCACTTATGATTGCATTCAGAAAGCCGCAACTCAATTGACTCGCTTCCAAGATTTATGGCAGCAAGAACCTTTCAGAACGTATTTAGCAAAGAAGATTAAAACACAGCCTAATTTGCCATCCCAATTATGTTCATGTATTGTCATGGGAAATCGAATGTTTTCAGGTTTACGTGAACAAGGGCATAGCGTCAGACCAATCCGGGAGCTTTGTTACATCATCTCTAAAGGAGAAATTCTACTTAATGCATATAATATTTATGACCCAGATGCAGGTAAAAAGAGCATTATCAAATTTAAACTATGGAAGGAAGACCAATTAAAGGCAGAAGATTTATTGGGTTATATTCAAGAAGATTATCTTCATAAGTGCTATTTCAATTCTCTGATCAGAATTGAGCAAACAATTAAACTGAAGAACAAATCTCTAGTTCAAGAGTCGTATGCTTTTAGTCATGAGAGGTTTCTTGAGCAGTTAGTAGATAACTTTAGATTTACAGAGAATCTGTAGGGCTTTCCTAGGTATCCTCAGAGTATTACACCAAGCTGTTTTTAGCTTGTTTTGATCTCTAACCTCGCGCTAACTCCATCGTGAAAACTAACATTTTCTATTGAGTTATGCAAAATTTGGTGATTAGCCTGACTTTCTTGCGTCTAACTCTGGAATTCGGGCAATAAGCAGCGCCCTAAAACAAGCTCGATCGCCAATTAACAAAAAATCGCAGCATCTGCGACAGAATCATATCAAGTCAATCCCGCAATAATATTGACACTCATAGCCAGAATAGCGGTGTTAAAAAAGAACGACAGCACGCTGTGAAAAAGCACGAGATACCTCGTCGAACGAGAAGTGATCTGCACGTCTGCAACTTGGCAAGTCATGCCAATACCAAAGGAGAAATATAAAAAATCTTTGTAATCTGGTTCCTCGTCACCCGGAAAATCCAAACCCCCCGCCTGTAAGTAACTGCCGTGCTGCTTGCTGCGGTTTTTGTAGTAGCTGCGGGCATAGTGCATGGTGAAGATAGTGTGCACCTGCATCCAAGACCCAACAATTGTGAGGACAGAAAGCCCCAAGTGCAGAAATAGCAAATTCGGCGACAGGCCTTTGGTATCGCGCAGCAAAAAGAAGATGGCTAACAAGCTAGCACAAGCCGCTGCCACGATCGTACTTAAGATTGTTAAGCGGCCAGCATCCAACTGCTGAGCGTGGTGGCGCATCATTTCGGGAGTGCCTTGCAGCATCAGCATCCAAGTCAAAAGCAGGAAACTGACAGCGCCCGCGTTCCAAATGCACAGCGTCCGAGTCAGGAGGAAATAGTGAGGCGGCAGGAAAACAGCGACTGCTATAGCGAACAGAACAGACGCAAACAGGCGGTGCCGGACGCTCCAGAGCCAGTGCATTTTAGATAGGCGAACGTTTTTCACCATGATTTAGTATAAGTTAGGAACGGTAAGGGTTAGAAAATCTTAACTCCTATCTTTTCAGGAAATCCCCAAAGATAATGAATTGGTAACGCGCAGCACAGGCAGGATATTTCATGCCTTTCGATAGATCGATCGACCTCAACCTTCTAGGTACAGTGGGAGAAAATATAAATTGTGGCTTGAAATTATGGCATCCTCCCAACCCCTCAAAGGAATTGAATTGATCGACTGCGCCAAAGCAAACGCCCAACAAGGAATCGCCACAGCCGCGAAGCTTTGTGGCTACGGAGGCGACCTCAACACCTTCGAGCGGGAACTGAAACAGGCTTGCCAAGACATTGGCGTCGAAGTCAAGGAGTTAAACGACTTGATTACGAATCAGCAGATGATGAAACAAGGAATGGGCATTGAAATCGCTCCAGATACTCCCTCCGAACTCTAGGCTCAATCTCCACCGCACCAGTTTTAGAGCTAAGATTGCCCTGAGACCCGTATTTTGAGTCTGCTAGCTGAGGCAGGCTAGAATGTTTTGCATGGGAGCTTCCGACTTTTGGCAGGAGTCGTGTTTTCTCCCGCGAACAGGGTGCTTTCTGGAGGGTGCACAGATTGTTAGGAGGACTGTCGTGTCAGATCAGCAAGACCGAATTATGCGTTTGTTTATAGAGGAGGCTAAGGAGCACCTCGATACTCTAGAAAATGGTTTAGTGGATTTAAAGTCCACGATGAAAGACCCCGAAAGCGTCCAAGAGATGTTTCGAGCCGCCCATTCCGTGAAAGGAGGGGCGGCTATGCTTGGCTTAGATAGTATTAAAACAACCGCTCACCGCTTGGAAGATTGTTTTAAGGTGCTCAAGGACGGGCCCGTCAAGCAGGTTGACCAAACGGCAGAATCCCTATTTTTAAAGGGAGTTGATACGCTTAAGGACTTGCTGGGGCGACTGGAGGGGCCTTTCGGCTTGAGGAATGAGGAGGGAGAAAAACTCGTGCAGCAGGTGATGCCTGTTTTTGCTCAACTGGAAACTCACCTCGATAAATTGGCGTCGGGCAAAGTGCAGGGTGCTGCTGGGGCTGGTACGCCCGCCACTCCAACAGCGGGCGCTGTGCCGGCGAATTTTGCGGTTGAAGTGATGACTTTACTCAAAGAAATGTTGCAGGTGTTCAAGCAGAAAGAATCGGCTGCTAGTCGCTCTGAGTTGACGGCTGTGTGCGTTCGCCTCTATAAATTGGGAGGTAAAATTGAGACTTGGCAAAATTTAGTAAAAACAGCTAGAGCCGCGATCGTTAATCCCAAAAACTCTTATAAAGTCTTAGCTCCCCTGATTATCAAAGAACTCAAGGAAGCTGGCGATTTAGTACAAGTGGGGAAAGTCAAGACGATCGTTCCGAGTAAAAATTTGCTACTTTTGGCAGCAAGCCCAAAACCAGCAGAGGCAAGCCCCCCAGCCGTTCCAGCAGCCCCAGCAGCAGCCTCGAAGCAAGTAGCTCTTCCAGCCGAACCGAAGGCGGTAGTCAAGCTTTTGCTCAAAACTTTCAACAAAAAGCAACTCTCGGAAATCGCCAAGTTATTGGTTAACGCCATCAAATCCTCGAACTAGGAGGTGTTGCAGTAGAAGATAGAGTTGAGCAGCAACTCGAAAAAATTCACTCAGTCGAGTCATCGAGCTAGGAGGTGTTGCAGTAGAAGATAGAGTTGAGCAGCAACTCGAAAAAATTCACTCAGTCGAGATTTTTGCCCTCTACCTTCTACTGTTGGGCAAGCCTGCGTTAGAATTAGTGGATATGTAGGCGTGCAATATTGTACCAGAATTAAAAATCGAGCAGGCTTTATAAGGCGGTAGCTGTGAAACCAATTCGTTCATTAGAAGATGCTTTAAACCGCTGTCAGGCGATGGGAATGCGCTTGAGCCGCCAGCGTCGATTTATTCTAGAACTTTTGTGGGAGGCAAAAGAACACCTCTCGGCTCGCGAAATTTACGATCGCCTCAACAAACAAGCGCATTCGATCGGGCATACTTCTGTTTATCAAAATCTAGAAGCTTTGTCGAGAGAAGGGATTATTGAGTGCATAGAACGCTCGGAGGGACGCTTGTACGGCAATGTCAGCGACTCTCACTCTCACGTCAATTGTCTTGATACGGCTCAGATTCTAGACGTTCATGTGGAATTGCCGATCGACTTGATCGAGCTAATCCAAGAGCAAACGGGTGTCAAAATTGTAGACTACCGGATAGATTTCTACGGATATCGATCGGCAGAGTCCGCCACGCAAGCATCGAGTGTCAGCAATACGCCAAAGGCTTCGTAACCGATAAAGCAGCGGCTGTTGGAAGCAAAACCGATCTTTGGGCTGGGTCGATCGGTGGTATAAAATGATTTAAGTATTTAGCTGGGTTCGATCGGGTTTTTGCCGTCGCCCGCCGGAATTCGGCACAACAGTAGAAAAAAAATGAAGACAGAAAAATGAAACTCGATCGACAAGTTTGGCGATCGGGAATAAAATTTACGACTAAACCCAAAAAATCAATCCTATCCCCTACAGGTAAAAGTGTAGACCAAATCCGGCTTTAATACCCCCTTTATTTTTAAATCAGCTTGGAGTGAAGCAAAGTTTGTGTAGTTGCGGTTTCAACCGCTGAGTCCGATCGTGGAATTTCTGACCCGGATTTAATATGAGAGCTTAGTTGAATCCCTCTCACAATTCACGTGCAGAGTCAATTCTAAAATCTAAAATCTAAAATCTAAAATCTAAAATTGCTCGACAGACGGGGGCTTTATAATGTTTTTTCAGCTAAACTGCCCCGGAATCTGTCAATAACTGTTTGATAACTGGTATGATTTACGTGCTTCGAGAGCCTAAAATACTCGGAAGCAACCAGTGGGGCCAGACACGAACCTCACTATAAAACACCGTAGAGGGAAAGATGGCCAGTACCTTGAAGGAAGTTCTCGATCTCCTTAACAGGAGTCAGAAGCCGACATCACAATCTATGATTTGATGTGGGAGTGTCACGTGAAGAGTGCGCATTACAGGACAGGCTGAAGTAATGGCGAGACGACAATCTGACCAATTCCACACACCACCGCAATACAACCCCTCCCCTAAACCGACGGCACAGTTCAGTGCAGAGGCGACAGGGGATGCGAGTTCCTTCGTAACGGCCGGGCCGACCGAGGGAAAAAGAACTTTTTGGCAGTGGCAGCTGATCTGGCTGAGTCTCCTGGTGGGATTTGGAGTAACCGGTGCTGCTGCATTTCTGTGGTTGCTGACGATGCCGCCACCGCCAAATTGCCAGCAACTGTCGCCACTGGCGGCGGACGGAGAGCGACTTTACTGCGCTCAACAAGCTGCTAAGTCGGGCAAGCTAGAACAGCTAGAATCGGCAATGGCATTGGTGCAGGCTTGGCCGAAAGAACATCCGCTATACTCCCAAGGTCAACATTTGATAGGGGAATGGTCGAAAGCCATTCTGGGATTTGCCAGGGCAAAAATTGAACAGGGCGATTTGAAAGGCGCTCTGGAGATTGTGGCGAAAATTCCGAAAACCAGTCCCTCTTACCCAGAGGTAGAGGAGGCTGTGACTGCTTGGGAAAAAAATTGGCAGGAGGGCCAAAAACTCTACGAGACAGCCCTAGCAGCTTTGAAAAGTGAGGATTTAAAAAAGGCTTGGGATTATGCTCAAGCTTTGTTTAAGCTGGAAAATATTTTCTGGAGTCAAAAGCGGTACAACGAGCTGATCCAGCAGATTTCTATGGAAAGAAACGGCTGGCAGCGCTTGCAAGAGGCTAGAGATTTGGCGAAGGACGGAACTCCGCAAAAGTTCGCTGAGGCAATCGTCCTGGCTCGCAAAATAGACTCGCAGCTTTTTGCCCGCGCTAAAGCTGAGAAGGAAATTGAGGGCTGGAGCCGGACTTTGCTGGCAATGGCTACTAAGCGGTTGGGGGCGAAAGACCTGCCGGGGGCGATCGAGGCTGCTTCGGTTGTGCCGCAGGATTCCCCGCTGTTTGCGGAAGCTCAAGATTTGATGCAGTTGGGTAGGGCTCAGGCAGTGACGTGGAACCAGTCGATATCAACTCCGCTGCCACAACACATTTTTAGCTTGCTGGAAGGGCAGGGGGCTGCTATCCAAATTGCTCCGGGTCGCCCTCTGTACAAGCAAGCTCAAGTTCAAGTTGAAAATTTGCAGGTGCAGTTTCAAGATTTGCTGCGGCTGCAAGTGGCGAGCACGATCGCGAGTTTTGGTCAGATAGGGACGTTTAGACTCGCGATCGAGCAAGCGCAAACCATCGGAGTCAAGCAGCCACGGCGGGTTCACGCTCAAACTTTGGTGGCTTCTTGGCGCCGGGAAATTCAGCGGATCGAAGACGAATCTTTTCTGACTCTGGCGAAGCAGTTGGCAGAATCGCAAACGGTTGAAGGACTCAAGGCGGGCATCGCTCAGGTAGTCCTGGTTGCTCAAAACCGTCCCCGCAGGATAGAAGCGCAAACTCTCTTGGCTCAGTGGACGAAGCGCATAGAAGTTATTGAAGATCAGCCTTTTTTGGATGAAGCGATCGCCCTGGCGAAGCAAGGAAAACTTAGTGCTGCTATTGAAAAAGCTTCGGCAATTAAGAGCGGTAGGATTTTGTACACGAAAGCTCAGGAGAATGTCTCTGAGTGGGTGAGCGAACTGCAAGTTGCTCAAGACAGACCGATTCTCGATCGAGCTGCGGAATTGGCGTCTCAAGGCAGTCTAGGAGCGGCGATCGATACGGCTTCCCAAATCGGTTACGGTAGGGCGCTGTATTCAGAGGCCGCAGGGGCGATCGGGCGCTGGAGTGCTGAACTTAGAGCCAACAGTGCGCCGCCGCGGGAACCCGCTCGCGAGTACGCGCCGGAACCCGCTCGCGATGACGCGCCAGCTCCTCGACAGGAGGAGTACGCGCCAGCTCCTCGACAGGAGGAGTACGCGCCAGCTCCTCGACAGGAGGAGTACGCGCCAGCTCCCCAGCCTGACTATCCGCCTGCGAGACAAGAGGCCCCGGCTCCGGAACCTTACAATCCGCCTGCTAGGGAGCCGGAACCTTACTATCCGCCTGCGAGACAAGAGGCCCCGGCTCCGGAACCTTACTATCCGCCCGCCAGGGCTCCGGAACCTTACTATCCGCCCGCGAGACAAGAGGCCCCGGCTCCGGCCCCGGAACCTGCTGCTCCTCCTCCGGCTCCGGCTCCGGAACCGCCGCCGCCCTCGATTCCTGACTCGGCTGGGCCTCCTGATGCTAATTTGATTCCCGAGTAATTGGGTTTTCGCGCGATCGAGCTCTAAAATCTCCAATCTAAAATCGAGTGAGTAATTTCCAACTGCTGACGATCGATGGCGACCCCATTTTCCGGCTGGGGCTGCGAGTTGCTTGCGAGCAGTATCCAGACTTGCACGTTGTCGCAGAGGTTTCAAGGGGAACCGAGGCTTTGGGGATTCTAGAAGCTCGCTCGATCGGCTCTGGAGCAGCCAAGAAGCCCGCAGATTTGGTAATTTTGGCTGTTGAGACCCTAAATTTGCGATCGGGCCAAACAGAGGCGCTGGCATTTTGTCGCGAACTCAAAAGTTTGTACCCCAACCTGCCCCTGTTGCTGCTAAGCGGGCCCCTGACACCGGAGCTGTTGGCTCAGGTACAGGTGGCGGGCGCGAATGGCTATTGTCCTAAAGGTAGAGATATTTCCTTGACAATCGAAGCTATTCGCGCGGTGGCATTGGGTCGCACTTATTGGCCGACGGATGCGGCAACTAACCCGGAAATAGAACTAAATGCAGCGGCGGTTCAAACACTAGAAAACTCCGCAGCAATTGCAGATAAAAATGCAGATAATTCGGCAATAAATACGCCAGTACACAAAAAAATTCTGGCTTATTTTTGTCATTCTGGACTACGGGAAATAGATGCAACTTTGGCAGTTGTCCAAGCTGATTTGCAAGATATCAGAGCTGCCGATCCGACAGATTTGCCCTCTATTTTAGATGGGGTTATACTCAGCGGACACCGCCGAGAATTGCTCGCAGCTCGTTGGATTGTCAGTCAGTTATTATTTGAAGGAAAAGGGGAGAGGGAAAAGGACAGAAGGCAGAGGACAGAAGGCAGAGAGGAGATGAGAGAAAGCAGAAGGCACAAAGAAGAAATTAGAGGGGAGAATTTGTTAAATAATTCTCAATCGCAATTAGCGAATTCCCATGTTTCGCCTGAATCTTTGGTGGTTGCAACTAATTGGCAAGGTAGCTTGTTTGACTCGGCTGCAGAAAAATTGCAGTTTGATTTGGTGAATTTGACTGGCTTGCCTTTGGAAATCGATATTTTGCGATCGACTAAAAAGCGTGAATTGATGAGTTCCATCCTGCGGAAGTTAAAGGATTTGCTGGAGGAATTGCGCTTTTCGCAAGTGCAGCCAACTCAATTGTCGCAAAAAATGCCTGCTATTTTACGGGATTTGTGGCAGGCGACAATCATAGATTTTTTTGGCAGATACTATACACTGCAAACGGGAGAAACTCGGGTTTTTGATGACAGTCAAACAAGCTTGAAACTGGCAGAAAGTCAAGGGGAAAGCGCTGCTGATATCTTGGCAGGCAGCGCTGTAGAAGTTGTGCCGATGCTGCTGGCAGATGCTGATGTAGTTGCAGCAGAAATCCTTGACAAAATACCGATGACAGTTGATTTTTTTGCACATTTGCTATTTGAAATTCCTCTAACAGTTGACAATATTTCTTGTGTTGCTGGCAGCCCGGAAGCAATGCAGCGAGCTGAAGCTTTGTTAGAAAATTTGGCCATTCAAGTTGCTAGCGGAGTGGTACAGCCTCTACTAAATAATTTGGCGAATATTGAGGAAATAAAGCAAATTTTTTACGATGGTAAGTTGATTTCGACACGAGAAATTGAGCGGTTTCGGAATGAGTTGTCGTGGAGATATAGCTGGGATAGATATTTTGTGGAACCGAAAGCTATTTTTGAAAGCAGGTTTTGGTTGTTTGTTTTGGGCGATTCTGGAATTAAGAAAATTTCTATTTATGCTCCAAGAAATCTGGAGTTAGCACAGTTGTCTGGGTGGCAGTTAGCCTTGACTTTGCTGCTGGAAACCAGGGATGCGATCGCACCTAGAGTTCGCGCGGTTATTTCCCTGTTGGGTGCTGGGGTTGTTTACGTTTTGACTCAGGTTATAGGCCGGGGAATTGGTTTGATTGGGCGGGGAATTATCCAGGGGATTGGTAATTCTTTGCAGGATAGCAAGTTTGGGAAAAATGGGTAATTGGGAATTGGGCATCGGGAATTGGGCATCGGGCATTGCTAATTGATAATATTGATAATTGGGCATTGGTAGTGATATTATAGGTAGGATAGATATGAGATGTGACACCATTATCAATAACCTGTAGGGGCGGGTTTTTCCAACAATATTTGGTTGAGATCGAGAGTCTCATAAACCCGCCCCTGCCCAACGGTAAATCGCGGTCGATCGACCGGATTTGATATAACTTACTGCTATAGGGTTGACATTTGATGAGTATTATGATATCGATAGATGCCGATCGCATAAACAGTTTAGATTTGTCTCCCGTGCGGACTGTGATCGAAAAGTGGCTGGCCGAAGGAGCGATCGCCCAAAACGAACAACAGGTACAATTTGAAATTGAGTATCCGCGCGAAGAGTTAGATCCGCGAGAAATTTCAGAAATTCCCGAAGTGCGACTGTGGTTTATTCGCTTGGATGCTTGTTATCCTTGGCTGCCATTTTTGCTGGATTGGAAAGCGGGAGAATTGGCGCGCTATGCGGCGATGTTGGTGCCGCACCAGTTCCACCGCACCCAAGGTATTCAGTACAATCCTGAAGCTTTGGAAATGTTTTTGATGAACAAAATTTTTGTGTTGACTGATTGGTTGAATCAGCAGGGAATTCCGAGTAAATCGAAGTTGATGGCCATGTCCCAGATGTTTGGTTATGATTTGGAGGATGCTTTTTTTGATGTGATTTTGCCACACAAATAAGCGATCGCACTCAAATTAACATAGTCCTAATTAGATAGGCGACTCTATACCTAAAGACTAAGTAGAAAGGTATAAATTCGGTTTCTTCCCTTGTGGGGCGGGCTTTCCAGTCCGCCTCCGCAGCTATAAGTTCTATCCGCAACAGGTTAATTAAGCTTAACAGCAACCGGAATCAGACTTTAATACAATCCTTAAACCAGCGCGCCTCAAAAAATTGTTGCTGGACTTCAGAATTTTCTCAGAATTGAGAGTTAGTTTAAAGAGACAACGATCGCCCGATTCAATCGATCGAGGAAATTTCCCATGAAAACAGATTACCTCATCGTCGGCAGTGGTTTATCAGCACTGGTTTTCGGAGCTTTGATGGCAAACTCCGGCAAAACCGTACACATCCTCGAAGCTCACGAGCATCCCGGAGGCTTTGGTCACACCTTTACGATGGCCAAAAAATACACCTTTAATGCCCAATTCCACTACGTGTGGGACTGCGGCGAAGGACATACAGTCAATCGAGTTCTCAAAAAACTCGGTCTCGATCGAGATGTCACCTTTGAACGGTACGATCCGAATGGCTACGACCACATGAGGATGCCTGGGTATGCGCTCGATATTCCCTCGGAACCAGAGGAACTGATCCGGCGATTGTCGGCGCTGTTTCCCGAAGCGGGCGAGAGAATTCGCAAATTCGTCAACGAAGTCGAGAAAACCGGCGCGGGACTCAGAAAACTCGCTCCTCCCGTCAAACCAATTGAATTGCTCAAAAATTTCGGTGACGTATTCTGTGCTGTCCAACATCTCAATAGTACACTTCAGGACGTTTTCGACAAGTTCCAACTCCCGCAAGCCGCCCAAACCCTATTAGCCCTGCAATGGCCGGACTTTTTGCTGCCTCCAAATCAGCTTTCTTTCTATGCTTGGATTGCCTTGTTTAGAGGCTATCAAGAAGGTGCATTTTACCCGACGCAGCATTTTGAATCTGTCATCAATTCTTTAGTTAAAGTCATTGAATCCAACGGAGGGAAAGTTCTATTAAACCATGAAGTCACGAATTTTAGGGTGACAAACAGAACAGTAACTGGTGTGGAAGCGATGGATTTGACCACCCATCAAACCCATGAATTCACGGGCGACACGGTGATTTGCAACCTTGACCCGAAAAGAGCGGCCAAGATGATTGGAGAGGAACTGTTCTCTAAAAAAGTGCGACGGAAACTCAACTATGAGTATTCTGCATCTAACTACATGGTGTACTGCGTTGTCAAAGATATCGATCTCCGAGACTATGGATTTGGCAAGTGGAATACGTTCCATTCTGAGCACTTGGATCTAAATGAAGCGTTTGCTCAAATGTATGAGCAAAATGATTTTTCTCGTCCGAGCTTTGCAATTACAACGCCAACTTTACTGACCCAAGCGCGGCGGGATTGTCCAGAAGATTGTCAAATTGTCGAATTTCTGACTGTTGCTAATTACAGCTATTTTAAACAGCTTTGGGAGACGGATCGCAAAGCTTACAGACAGAAAAAACAAGAGATTCTGGACTCGATTTTAGATGTTGTTGAAAAACACTATGTTCCGAATTTCCGCAAACACATGGTCTTTCATGTTACCGGAAGTCCGACGACTAACGAGCGCTTCTGTTGGTGTCCTAACGGTAATTCCTACGGTTCCAGCCTGACGCCGCGCAACATGGGGGTCGATCGACTAAATCATGAAACATCCCTCAACAATTTCTATTTCTGCAACGCCTCCTCTGGCTATCCAGGCTTTGCGCCGACATTTTGGACGGGGGCGCTGCTTTATCAACGTTTATCCGGCGATGCGATTTTAGGCTAGGAGGAATTGGTTACTCGGCGATTGAAATCGCTACTACAGAAACGAAGTCTGCCTCCGCAGACTAAAAAATAAAAAGGGCATCACATCCAACCTGGCAACGAGAGAAAGCTAGAAAAAGGTTCTTGTCCCCCCCTTATTAAGGGGGGTTAGGGGGGATCGGATCGTTTCTCCAACAGCTCTTAAGCATTCGATGATTAATGTTCCATTCTATCAATCTAGGAGTGAACTATGAGAATTGCAATTGTTGGGGGCGGAGCCAGTGGTATGGCAGCAGCCTACTGGCTCTATAAACAGGGACATCACGTCACTGTGTTGGAAAGTCAGCCGATTTTAGGCGGACACATTCGGACGCTGAACAAAAATGTTGTACCCAATCAATCGGAGTGCAATGAAATATTAGAAAATGGGGTGCTGGAATTTCCGACTGTATTTTACAATTTCGTGGCTTTTATGCAGGAACTAGGCGTTGAATTAGAACCAGTGCAGATTGGTTCCGCGCTGTTTTTTAAAGATGGCACCCACTTTTTGTCTGCGGTATCTATCCAAAAGAATTTCACCGGAATCCAACGCCTGATCGAGTATTTGTGGCTTGATAGTCTCTACGCTCGTTCGGCGGGATTTATTTTAAAAATGCGGTTTGCTAAACAGCATGATTTCTACGACATGTCGCTTTCTGAGTCTTTGAAAAGCTCGTGCGTCCGCAATTATTGGCTGAAGTTGCTGACGATGTACAGCTACTCGATACCGTTTGAATTGCTCGACAATTTCCCGGCAGAATTAGCGATGCCTGTTCTACGCGAATATGGCTTGGTCAACTGGGTGAGGATTAAAGGCGGGGTGTATTCTTACATTGAAAAGATTTTGGAGCGGTTTAAGGGCGATATACGGCTAAATGTGGAGATTGCCAATATTTTTAGAAGTGCGGATGCTGTAAAAATGGTGCTTTCTGATGGGGAAATCCAGGAATTTGATAAGGTGGTTTTTGCGATGCCACCAGACCAAGTTATGAGGTTATTGTCTGATCCAACGGAGGCGGAAAGCAAGCGGTTTTCGGCGTGGAAAGCCAATTATGCCACCACTGTACTGCATTCGGATACATCGATGTACGATCGCTACGGTATCCGCAAGTTATCTGAATTTGATTTTTTCGAGACGGACAAAGGGTGGGGATATAATGCGAGCTTAAATCAGCTTTGCGGCATCTCATCGCCACGAGAGTACAGTTTAGCATTTCAACTGGAGGAGTCGATCGCCCAACAGCACATTATTCACATTCAGAAACATCACACGCCGCTGTACACTGTCGAGTCTTTTCGATATAGAAATGAAGTTATCGAGACTAATGGCGAGAACAACACTTATCATGCGGGAGCTTATTTGGGGGATGGTTTGCACGAAGGAGCCATTACCTCTGCTTTGCGAGTCGCGAAATTAATCGGGTGAGTTCAATTGTGGCGCTAGAAACTCTCGCAAATTTCGGTAAATTTCTTGCCGATGCAGCACTCTCACAAAAGTCATGATGTTTGCATCAAAAGTTAAACCAATGCGAGAGTCGTCCACTCGGATGCGAAATTAATTTTTGGCCTTGCCTAAGCTGCGACACCACGTGCTGCAGTTAAGTAGACATCATGGCTCACAGATGCGGGCATTGTTGATCCGCCTAACTGAGTACCCTCAAAGTTGGTTCCCGTGAATGTTGCCCCGCTCAAGTCGGCTTCACTCAAGTCTGCATAGCACAGCCTAGCCCAATCGAGGTTTGCCTGCACCAAAGAAACTCCCACCAGATTTGCCCTGGTTAAATCTGCTCCCATCAACTTGACGCCCCGCAACTGAGCCCCGGCGAGATTGGCAGCTAACAAGTTCGAGCCTTCCAGGTTTACCCCGTTCAGTTTGGCTTCGCTGAGGTTGACGCCATTGAGATCCGTCCTGCTCAGGTCGATCCCGTTGATGTAAGCTTTCCTGAGATAGATGCCTGTTAGTTGAGCGCCAAAAAGCTTTGCACCGCTGAGTTTTGCGCCTCCGCAGTTTGCCCAGTTGAGGTTTGCTCCCGTGAGGTTGGCGCCGCGCAGGTTGATGAATTGCATGTCGGCTGTACACAAATTGGCGTTCCAGAGGATGGCACTCCGCAGGTTGCTACCGATGAGTTGGGCGCCACTCAACTTTGCTCTGGGCAGTTTTGCTTTGACGAGGAAAGCTCCGTTGAGATTGGCTTTTGTAAGCTCTGCGTCGGCTAGCCTGGCTTGGCCCATTTTGGCAAAACTCAGATTTGCCCTGTAAAGGTTTGCGCCGTTGAGTTCTGCTTTGGTGAGATGCGCCCGACTCAGGTTAGCTCCCGACAGGTTAGCCCTCGAAAGGTTTACGCCAACCAACATAGCTCCGCTGAGGTTTGCTCCGCTGAGGTTGGCATCAGCAAAGTCTCTGTTTCCATTTTCGTACTGTTTGAGCAGCTCGGTTACTTCCATACGGGTCACATTCCTAACAGCAGAAATTCATCTACGAATAAACACTCTTTATAAGTATTTTATCTCAAAGGGACCGGATGCGATCGCACTTTCTTGAAAGCTGACAATTCACTTTATATTTATACATATACTTTGTTCTTTTTGCAGAGTCCCGACCGTTTTGAGGTCATAGTCTGAAACCCTTGATTTACTTAGCCTCTAGTGTGCTTCGGCAAGCGTTGCGATCGTACTGAGATCCGTGAAACCGTTATTCTGAGTAGGTAAGCCATCAAACACTGTCCGAAGTGTTAATCAATAGTAAAATCAATATTTTTGTTGTCCACTGTGGCTAACAGCTTTTTTAAACCGAGACTGCAAATTTGTTGGTTGTGTTTGCGTCAGGTGTCGCGAAGGCTGGCATGGCCATAGCTGCATATTTTATCTACTGTCATTCGATTTTAGATTTTAGATTTTAGATTTTGGATTGACTTGCGCGAGATAAATTCGGGGGCGTGAGGATTTTAGATTTTAGATTTTGGATTGATTCCACGGATAAATCACGTGGCGGGTACCACCTTTGAAATTCTTGGTCATTTTTTAGGAAAATTAGATGTGGAACAACAGCTTAATCAGCGAAAATTTTTCTCCGTTGTCTCGCAGCAGTTAGACGATCGTGCTTTTCCATATTTCCTTGAGTCATCGGGGTTAAAAGTAATTTCAGACATTGTACTTCTGAGGAATTTATCGATATGCCTAACGGTAGAGGCTATTCATTCAAAACGTAGGTGATAATCTACAGCAGATTGTACAAAACTAACAGCGAGTAATACCTGTATAGGCTCACCCCCTCAACTGGCAGTTAGGCAAATGTGTCAATCTATGTTATGCTGAGTCAAAATTGAGGAATAATCATGTCAAAAGAAAGAAAAAGCAACAAAGAAGTCAAAAAGCCAAAGAAACAACCTGATGGTGTGGCTAAGCCGAAGGATGACAAAAAAAATTATGGTAGCACGGACGGCCGCAAGTAGAGATAGCTGCCAATCTCGGAACTGCGATTAATTTTGTTCAATTGTCATTAGTATCGATTTTTAACAAATTTAAATATCCTATTTTGGGATTATCCGAAAACAGGTTTATTATATCGAGGGAATATGCAGTGCTAAACCCCAAGTATAATGAAATCTGTTTTTAGGCATGAATATGAAACATTCCGTTGCTGTATGATTGCGGCTCGTAAAGAAGCGCAACTAACTCAGGAGTCTGTTGCTAAATCTCTTAAAAAGCCCCAGTCTTTCGTAGCCAAATATGAAAACGGTGAACGACGCTTAGATGTAATTGAGTTTCTGTTAGTTGCTCATGTAATTGGTGTAGATCCTTGCGATATTATTAGGAAAATTTCACAAAAAATATCTGAAGCATCTTGTGAGAGGGAGATATGAATACGCAAGATGTAATCAGACTTGCATCCCACTATCTAGATCGCTTATCGGGTAACACTTTCGACGTTTTAGAGGTATCTAAACCTGTTACCGTAGATGCAGCGGTGAACCTGTCTAAAGTTATCTCAAAGCTTTCGCCCTTAGTCGGAAATTTAATCGAATTTAACACCGTTGAATTCTTGAATCAACAAAATGAGTTCGCTGAATTTGGAAAGTGGCATAGGCAAGATCCGGGCTTTCCAGATACTATTTTCCTCGGCAGAGTTCAACCAACGCCAGGATTAGAAATTAAAGCGTGGTTCCCACTAGCAACAGAGATAACAGCACGTTTCAAAGATAGTCAAAATCACTTTAGGTTCGATCAGACCTACGTTGCTATCCTGGCATGGCTACCCGATAAAATCATCTATGGCAAGCCTCGCATTCTTGATGTGTGCGTTGTCTCTGGTTTATCGGTAGCTGTAGCGAGAGATACCCACTATCACAATCCGCCAGATTATCTTGTTTTAGAGCCGGAAGATACAACTCAAAGAACAGCAAATTTGCAACAAACAAACACCAGTGGATATAAATTCCAAGGCTCTGCTGAGGAGTTTTTAGAAGCTGAGAAAATAGTTGATTCATGGGGTACTAAAGGAAAAGTCTACCAACCAACTAGAGAGTATCAGCGCCTTCTGCGGGAGCTACGGATAAGCTGTGTTGCATCTAGATTGCCTATGGTATTAGAGAGGGAGAGGGGGAGAAGAGGAGAGGGGGAGAGGATTTGACGATTTTGGATGGGGACTCGAAATATACAATTTAAATGCACAACAGCTTATGCTATGAATATAGACTAGATACAAATTTCGCAAAGATGGACAGAATTGTACATCCCGGCATTGAGGAATTTAAGCGACGTGTCTACAATACTGAAGTTTCCGGTATGACCGTGGGTCGGTGGAATAAGCTTTTATCAAGTCGCCTAGAAGGCAGCATCAAGAAATCCCTACAAGATTATCTACAGATTAGAGAAGAGAGTATTGATGAGATTCTTGATTAAATCTCTGTACACCATAGTAGAAATAGTCGGGGTCTATCTCGCAAGAAAAGGCTTTTCGTTTTAGTTTACGTGCTGACAAAGCTGCACTGAAAAGTCCACCAAAAGGTTCCCATATCACATCGTTTTCATCGCTCGATGCCTCAACAATAAGGTTCATCAGATCCAAAGGTTTTTGGTTGAGATGTAATGCTTTTCCAGAGAGAGTTTTAACTCTCTCATCGCCCCGTAAAGCTTGACGCTCCCAAACGTTTGTAAAACCGTGAGGGCATCTAAATTTCGATCGCATCTTGCTCCATTCTTGTCCCGTTAAAGGCTGATTGCCATCCAGCGAAAAGTAGGGTTTTCCTTGAGGACTACCATACTCATTTGCATAGTTCACTAGCCTTTCAAACATCTCGGTCGGAGGGAAATACCACAAATGCCCTTGATCGAAGTATTTCCTGGTTGCTGCATCCACCACCCCGCAAGCATTATTGGCCCGTCGTAACGGCAACCCAGAGCGTTTCCACTCTCGCAATAACCACGCCTTTAAGGTAAGTTCATTAACGGTTACTTCTCTAACGTATTGAACGCAGACTTCTGTAACGACGGGGAACCTGCGAATTTTCTGTGTGTTAACATTCCCTGCGATATGACCTTTTCCCTTGTTCCAAATATTGGAATTGACATAGCGCCAACCATATTTTTCTAGAAGTGGATGCACAATAGCCCAACCAATCTCTGAATTCCAAAACCAGAGTGTTGTACAGGGTATGGCTGCTTTTGACCAGGCTTCGATATGAGGTTGATACCAATTAGGTAAATCAATGTGATCTGAGGTATCTCCTTCAAACCCAAGAATACCGTAAGCTCCATCTGAAACTATGACAGTAGGTTGCTCCCAATTGTCGTAGTGCTGGAGACTATCGCCGAGATATAAAGTAACCCACATTCCGCACTTCAAGTTGAAGTACGATAAAATAGAATACCCAAAAAGCCAAAAACCAGGATAATTCATAAAAAATACTGAACTCATTTGCGGAAATAAGAGAAATAAATAAGATATTAAATCTTTGATTCATAAAATGGTTTATGTAAAGCACTAAAAAGT
>NZ_JAUBPT010000167.1:0-3155 GCF_036700905.1 Microcoleus sp. S13_C3
AGTCAACAGTCAACAGTCAACAGTCAACAGTCAACAGTCAACAGTCAACAGTCAACAGTCAACAGTCAACAGTCAACCCAACGATGAAAATCCGCGACGCAGAAGAAAGCGATTTGCCAGCAATTGTCCAAATATACAACGCAGCAATACCGGGCAGAATGGCCACAGCAGATTTAAAACCAGTCTCAGTCGAAAGCCGCCTTCCGTGGTACAGAGAACACTCCCCCAATTCCTGGCCGATTTGGGTAATGGAATCAGAACAAAATATTGTTGGCTGGCTGAGTTTTCAGATTTTCTACGGACGCGCTGCCTATCAGCATACAGCAGAAGTTAGCATCTATGTTGCACCCGATCGCCAACGCTGCGGAATCGGACAAAATTTATTGCAATCGGCAATTGTGCGGAGTCCAGAATTGAAGCTTAAAACTCTCATAGGAATAATTTTTGCTCACAATCAGCCGAGTATAAGATTGTTTGAGAAATTTGGCTTTCAGCGGTGGGGATATCTGCCACAAGTTGCCGAACTTGACGACATTGAAAGAGATGTCGTAATTCTGGGTTTGCGTTGTCTGTAGGGACTTAGGCGAGAACCTTTCATCGTGTCAACTTAGCATTAAATGTAGTACCGGTCTGCTGTTTGACAATATAGGCCCCGATCCCCCCTAGCCCCCCAGGGCTAGAATCTTGTCCCCCCTTGTTAAGGGGGGTTAGGGGGGATCTAGGCTTCGATATAAACAAGAGAGACGGTTAGTTTAACCTTAAATTGTCACCAATGGGGTTGGCCTGGGAACGCATTTCACTCTTGCTATGCCTCGATTTTAGCGGTTTTTCGTGTCTAATTTCTCAGGAGTCGCAAACCGCTTAAGGTTACTATTACTGTAGAGCCTTCGTGACCGATGACGCCAAAAGGCATGGTGATATTTCCGAAAAAATTAGCCGCTAATAACAGCACAATGCAACTGAGTGCAAAAACAATGTTTTGTTTGACAACACTTTGAGCGCGGCGGCCTAAACTAATGGCTTTAGCTAGTTGCTCCAATTTATCTGCCATTAATACGATATCAGCAGTTTCTAAAGCAACATCGCTGCCGGAAATCCCCATCGCAATGCCCACGGAAGCTTGAGCGAGGGCGGGGGCGTCGTTGATGCCGTCTCCTACCATTGCTACAGTTTGATACTGGGTTTGCAGTTGTTTAATTGCCTGCACTTTGTCTTCTGGCAAAAGTTCGGCGTACACTTCTTTGATGCCTAATTGACGCGCGATGTGTTGAGCTGTTTGCTCGTTGTCGCCTGTTAGCATAATTATATGTTCTACGCCTAATTTTTGCAAGCGTTTTACTGTTGCTGCTGCTTCGGGGCGGAGGGTATCTGCTACTGCAATGATTCCCAAAAGTTCATCGCTTTTTGCCACCCAAACAACGGTTTTACCTTCGGCTTGCAACTGCTGGCTGATTTGAGCTAATTCGGAAGTTGCTTGGACAAAATTGGCTTTACCAATGGCAATGATTTGATTGTTGACTTTGCCGACAATTCCTTGACCGATTTTTGCTTGTACGTCGGTAGCAGTTGATAATTGTAACTGTTGCTGCTGGGCGGCGCTGACAATTGCAGAGGCGATCGCGTGTTCGGAATGAGCTTCTAGGGCTGCAGCCAATTGCAGAACTTCTGTTTCAGTATATCCGGCTGCTGGTACAATTTGGATAACTTCGGGTTTTCCCGTGGTGAGTGTTCCGGTTTTGTCAAAGGCGATCGCTCTGACTTTACCAATCATCTCTAATTGCGCCCCACTTTTAAACAAAATTCCCTGTCTCGCCCCGTTAGCAATTCCCGAAAGCAGCGCCGGCATAATCGAAGCCATCAGCGCGCAGGGGGATGCGACTACTAGGAAAATCAGCGCCCGATAGATTGTCTCTTCCCAATTCCAGCCCAAAACAAAGGGCGGTAAAGTTGCGAGAAGCAAGCCTAAACCGACAATTAATTTGGCATAACCGCGCTCAAATTTTTCCACAAACATTTGAGAAGGTGGCGCTGCTGTTTGCGCTTCTTGAACCAGCCGAATCACTCGCTGAATCAAGCTGCTTTCTGGAGTTTTATGCACTTCGAGTTTCAGCGCGCCGACACCGTTAATTGTACCTGCATAGACTTCATCGCCGCTGGTTTTCTCCACGGGCATCGATTCGCCGGTAATCGAGGCTTGATCGATCGCACTGTAGCCTTCAATAATTATCGCATCTGTGGGGATGATTTCTCCGGGCTTGACTAAAATGTAATCGCCAATTGCCAATTTGTCGATCGCAACTTCTCGTTCCCCGCCGTACATTACCACCCTAGCAGTATCCGCCGTCAAACTCATCAAACTGCGGATGCTGCGTTCAGTCCGCTGCATAGCATAACCTTCAAGGGCGCCGCTAATTGCAAAGATTAAAATCAACACCGCACCGTCAACAATTAAATGATATTCTTGCCGCCATAGCCCCAAACAGGCCGCACCCAAAGCAGCGACAATCATTAACAAATCTACATCTAATTCGCGTTCTTGAAAAAGCGTAGTTAAGCCTTCGCGGGTACTGGAATAGCCGCCGATAACATAAGCTGCGGGTAAGATTAACACGGCTACACCCAGCCAGCCGAATTGCAGGGCTAGGGAACCCAAGATTACTAAAATTCCGCACAGGGCGGCAGTCACAGCATCTGGATGTTCTTCTGCGAGGCGCCAGAGGCGAGAAATGGGGAGGGAATTGGGAGTCATTGGGGAAATTGATTTGGTAGATGACTCCTTTAGCCTAAACCTTGACATTAGTGTCAATGTCAAGAGTGAAACCAAAATAAATCCAGCATCAACTCGCCCCTCGTTGAGTACCAGAGTCCGACAGTCCGACAGGGAATGAATTCCCTGTCTCATAGCGCAAGTCCTCTGAAAGAGGACTGAAGATAGCTGAGAATTGAATTTAATGTTTCAGTCGGTTTTAACCGACTTCTGCTATGAGACGGGGAATTCATTCACTCCTAGGACTGTGGGTGAATGCGTGGGATTTCAATCACTCCTAGGACTGTGGGTGAATCTCAAGGCCCTCGCCTTCAACTTGTCATTCGTTACATCCGACAGTCCGACAGGGAATGAATTCCCTGTCTCATAGCGTAAGTCCTCTGAAAGA
>NZ_JAUBPT010000167.1:3255-17315 GCF_036700905.1 Microcoleus sp. S13_C3
TTAATGTTTCAGTCGGTTTTAACCGACTTCTGCTATGAGACGGGGATTTCAATCACTCCTAGGACTGTGGGTGAATGTCAAGGCCCTCGCCCTCAACTTGTCATTCGTTACATCCGACAGTCCGACAGGGAATGAATTCCCTGTCTCATAGCGTAAGTCCTCTGAAAGAGGACTGAAGATAGTTGAGAATTGAATTTAATGTTTCAGTCGGTTTTAACCGACTTCTGCTATGAGACGGGGATTTCAATCACTCCTAGGACTGTGGGTGAATGCGTGGGAATTGATTCACTCCTAGGATTGCGGGTGAATCAGAAAGCCAAATATACAATCCCAAAATTCCCAAAATCCAATGCAAGAATACCTGACAATCAAACAACTTACAGAAGCGGTAAAAGGCACAATTACCCCGCGGATGGTGCGACATTATCACGCTTTGGGGCTGCTATCTCCGGCGGTACGATCGACCTCTAACTACAGATTGTACACCCGCAGCGATGTGCAAAGGCTGCAAAGAATAGTGGCACTCAAGCAGCAAGGCTTTCAACTGTCTCACATTCGCAAACTGTTAGAAACTGACGCGGATGCTTCGCCTGACGCGCTGATGGCGACTCTGCAACGGCAATATCTGTCGGTTATTCAGCAAATTGTTCGCCTCAGAGAAACGGCTTCCGCGCTGGAAGGATTGCTGGGACGGGATATTTCCTGTAAAGCGGTGCAAGCGGACGCATTGGCGCAATTAAGGCTGTTGCAGGCGGAAACTGAGGGGGGGTTGGATGAGTTGGAACAATTTTGGGAGGGTTGGGATGCGGGGGCGCACACTCACCCGGAGGATTTTGGGGAGTCGTTGCAGCTTTTGTTGCCGGATTTGGCCGATCGCTCGGAAATTGAGGTAGACTTGCTTTCTAAACTGGTGTTAGCTTGCGGAGATTGTTCGCTGCTGCCGTTTGTGAAGTTGAGCGAAACGGCGATTCAATCGGCGCGGGAAGCTTTGAAAAATCAGTGTCAAATTGTGGCTGATGTGCCACCTGTTTTTGCTGCTTTGGATCGGACAAGATTGGCGCATTTGGGAACAAGTATTGCAACTTTAATTGATGACCCGCACATCAATGCTGCGGCGGAAGCGGAACAGGAATTCTGGCAGCAGCGTGAGTGGTTTGATAAGTTGTTGAAACTGGAAAAAGGATGTATATTAGTGATAGGATATGCGCCGTCTGTGCTGATGGCGGTTTGCGAGGCGATCGAGTGTGGGCAACTGCAACCGGCTTTGGTAGTTGGAATGCCGATCGGTTTTAGTCATTCTCCGGTGGCGAAACGGCGGTTAGTGCGATCGGGCGTTGCTTATATTACAACTGTGGGAACGTTTGGCGGCGGGTTGTTGGCGGCAGTTGCTTTGAATGCTTTGGTTGAGTCTTTGATTGAAAAGCCGAATTGTCATTGTCATTTGAAGTGAAGATGGGATTTAGGTTGGTTGCGGCGAAGAAGGAGTCAGGAGTCAGGAGTCAGGAGAAGAATACTCTCTTTCCTCCTGTCTCCTCCTCTGGTGAATACTTCCGAAAGTTTCAATCCCTGATAGGGAGTTTGGTTAATTGCGGCTGCTATCGGCAAAGCAATCAGCGGCTTGACATTGAAGTTTCAATCCCTGATAGGGAGTTTGGTTAATTGCGGCCCTAAGCCCTCGGTAAAGATTTTAGGCGTGGAAATTTTGGAGTTTCAATCCCTGATAGGGAGTTTGGTTAATTGCGGCTCGATCCAAAAACTGGCAAGGCATACCCGCCTGGGTATATTCCGTTTCAATCCCTGATAGGGAGTTTGGTTAATTGCGGCGTACAAAAGCGGAAAATACTGCTGACAAAATTAGGCACGGAAGTTTCAATCCCTGATAGGGAGTTTGGTTAATTGCGGCGCATTCCGTTGGTGGACCAGCATTGTCCTAGATGTCTCTGTTTCAATCCCTGATAGGGAGTTTGGTTAATTGCGGCCCAAGTATTACAAAAGTTACAGGAGTAAACCCAAAAGCCCTGGTTTCAATCCCTGATAGGGAGTTTGGTTAATTGCGGCCTGGCAAACTCAACGTTGAGTTGATGGAAAGCCTGAAAAGTTTCAATCCCTGATAGGGAGTTTGGTTAATTGCGGCTTGAAGATTGCGCCATTTTTGCAAAACTCTATCAAGTTTCAATCCCTGATAGGGAGTTTGGTTAATTGCGGCATTAAATATTTAGCAGGGCTTTTGGATAGGATTCTGTGTTTCAATCCCTGATAGGGAGTTTGGTTAATTGCGGCACTCAAGAAAACGCTTTTGCCTTGTTTTCCCTCGTTTCAATCCCTGATAGGGAGTTTGGTTAATTGCGGCTAGTCTTTGAGCGAGGTGCGATGTTCCGGGCAAGTTTCAATCCCTGATAGGGAGTTTGGTTAATTGCGGCATGATACTATTAAATCAGGGTTAGCACTTCCTGAGAATAGTTTCAATCCCTGATAGGGAGTTTGGTTAATTGCGGCGTGACCAAGGGCTTCGATCGTCACATCGGAATTGTCAGCACGGTGGTTTCAATCCCTGATAGGGAGTTTGGTTAATTGCGGCCGTAGTTACGCCTGTCTTAAGCTTGCCTAGCCGAGTTTCAATCCCTGATAGGGAGTTTGGTTAATTGCGGCGACTCACCTGGCCTCTGCGAAAAAGCGACAGGCTCTGTTTCAATCCCTGATAGGGAGTTTGGTTAATTGCGGCTTACTGATGACTATAGGTTGTCGGGTCTTTGGACTGGTTTCAATCCCTGATAGGGAGTTTGGTTAATTGCGGCTTGTTCCGATGTCGTTTAAATCTCGCAGTTGAAAGCGACTAAAATCCTGTTTCAATCCCTGATAGGGAGTTTGGTTAATTGCGGCTTTTCGATGGGCTGTGCCAAACCCGCAGGCAAGTTTCAATCCCTGATAGGGAGTTTGGTTAATTGCGGCTGCTATAGTGGAAATAGGTGATGACGGCGAAAAGTTTCAATCCCTGATAGGGAGTTTGGTTAATTGCGGCTAATTGCGGCCCATGTCGATCGATGCCAAACTAACTAAGTTGGGTTTCAATCCCTGATAGGGAGTTTGGTTAATTGCGGCAGAAAATATCATTAGTGGTAAGAGATATATTGGGAGGTTTCAATCCCTGATAGGGAGTTTGGTTAATTGCGGCTTAATTACTTAGAACCTGGACTAACTAAAAGTAGTAGTTTCAATCCCTGATAGGGAGTTTGGTTAATTGCGGCTTCTCTTCAAACCACGTAGCCCACCAATTCCCCCACCGTTTCAATCCCTGATAGGGAGTTTGGTTAATTGCGGCTTGGGGGAAAACAGCGAATTATTCAGGATTAGTTTCAATCCCTGATAGGGAGTTTGGTTAATTGCGGCACATAGTACAAAGTGAAGAAGTAACATTTACTGATGTTTCAATCCCTGATAGGGAGTTTGGTTAATTGCGGCACTCTTCCTACTACACTCGAGGATTTACTAGAGTTTCAATCCCTGATAGGGAGTTTGGTTAATTGCGGCTAAAAAGGTTTTTCCTGAGCCTTGCGGGCCGTAAATTAGGTTTCAATCCCTGATAGGGAGTTTGGTTAATTGCGGCCGTAAAATTTCACCCAATAACGGGAGCACTTTTGTACGTTTCAATCCCTGATAGGGAGTTTGGTTAATTGCGGCTCAATCCTGCGATCGGAACTTTTCGGAACATCACCAAATAGTTTCAATCCCTGATAGGGAGTTTGGTTAATTGCGGCATCGCTTGATTTGTTGCCTACCTTACCAGACCAATAGTAGCAAGTTTCAATTCCTGATAGGGAGTTTGGTTAATTGCGGCCAATTCTTAAGCATCTCCTGCGTATACCAAACAATAGAAGTTTCAATCCCTGATAGGGAGTTTGGTTAATTGCGGCGCAAATTTACTTACTATTTCCAGGGCTGGCTCAGTTTCAATCCCTGATAGGGAGTTTGGTTAATTGCGGCGTGCAATCAATACTGCCAACTGCCATCACCGACGTTTCAATCCCTGATAGGGAGTTTGGTTAATTGCGGCCTGGTTGACTCCTATAACCATTGGCAACTAGAGGCTTGTTTCAATCCCTGATAGGGAGTTTGGTTAATTGCGGCTCATTGATTATGATTGGGAGGAAAAAGAATTAAAAGTTTCAATCCCTGATAGGGAGTTTGGTTAATTGCGGCAGAGCTACTATTTGACCGTTTTGCAGTTGAAAGTTAGTTTCAATCCCTGATAGGGAGTTTGGTTAATTGCGGCAGTACACCACAAAGTGTCTGACAACCCAGAGTTAGTTTCAATCCCTGATAGGGAGTTTGGTTAATTGCGGCAAACAGGAATCGTATCAGTTGCACTCTCAACAACTGCGTTTCAATCCCTGATAGGGAGTTTGGTTAATTGCGGCACAAAAGGAGTAATGGGTAAAGGATTAGCATTAGAGTTTAAGTTTCAATCCCTGATAGGGAGTTTGGTTAATTGCGGCGGGATTTTGATCGACCCTAATGCAATTTCTAGGGTTGCAGTTTCAATCCCTGATAGGGAGTTTGGTTAATTGCGGCCATCAATTTGTATTTCGGTATCAACATCAAATAACGTTTCAATCCCTGATAGGGAGTTTGGTTAATTGCGGCTTGAGATTAAATAAGGGTAGGGAAACATCCTTGGAGAGGAGGGTTTCAATCCCTGATAGGGAGTTTGGTTAATTGCGGCCTGACCATCAAAGAATGTATCGATAAACTCTTGTTCGGTGGCGTTTCAATCCCTGATAGGGAGTTTGGTTAATTGCGGCAATATTTAATTATATTGAATAAACATGACTCGAATGTTTCAATCCCTGATAGGGAGTTTGGTTAATTGCGGCGGTTCTTTACTTTAAATCTAGCTCCACTAGGAGAGTTTCAATCCCTGATAGGGAGTTTGGTTAATTGCGGCATTACTGCTAAAGCTGCAAAAAATGCTGGTAAGTAACTCGTTTCAATCCCTGATAGGGAGTTTGGTTAATTGCGGCATACGCTGCTAGTGTTATTGCGTCCAAAATCCATAGGTTTCAATCCCTGATAGGGAGTTTGGTTAATTGCGGCTTGACAGTTTGTCCTTCAACATGGCGATCGTCCACTTCGCCCCCGTTTCAATCCCTGATAGGGAGTTTGGTTAATTGCGGCTTCTGAACCAGACTGGCTTTCTTCCAGAGCGTCGCCGTTTCAATCCCTGATAGGGAGTTTGGTTAATTGCGGCTTGAAATCGGGGAGGTTGTTGGGGCTGTAGCCACCGAGGTTTCAATCCCTGATAGGGAGTTTGGTTAATTGCGGCTGCATTAAGTACCAGTCGAAAAGTTTCGTCACGTCTGTTTCAATCCCTGATAGGGAGTTTGGTTAATTGCGGCTCACTGGATTTAGCAGCCAGTGAATTTTTTTGTGTAGCGTTTCAATCCCTGATAGGGAGTTTGGTTAATTGCGGCGCAGGGAATCATTTTGCAGAGCGCCGGGTTAACGAAGCTCAAGTTTCAATCCCTGATAGGGAGTTTGGTTAATTGCGGCTCGGAGAATCTGCGGGTTGAGTCTGTGGTCGGAGCCGAAGTTTCAATCCCTGATAGGGAGTTTGGTTAATTGCGGCCTTAGATAAGTCTATTGCAACTGGGATTTTTTTCGTTTCAATCCCTGATAGGGAGTTTGGTTAATTGCGGCTGTTTTTTGCGCTCCTATTTTGGTGTTAGCCATATTGTTTCAATCCCTGATAGGGAGTTTGGTTAATTGCGGCTTTGCGTCTGGTCATGTCGTAACAGCACTTTCGTCAAGTTTCAATCCCTGATAGGGAGTTTGGTTAATTGCGGCGTGATTCTTTTCTGAACTTTCTAGAATGTGCAGAAAATCGCGTTTCAATCCCTGATAGGGAGTTTGGTTAATTGCGGCCCAAGTTTAATGTTAAGAAGTTTGCCAATAGTGCTGAGTTTCAATCCCTGATAGGGAGTTTGGTTAATTGCGGCATCACTAAAAATCCAAATTCTAAGCCACAGACGCAGCGTTTCAATCCCTGATAGGGAGTTTGGTTAATTGCGGCTTGACACATCTGCTACGCTAGGCTCAGAGCGGCCAAAGTTTCAATCCCTGATAGGGAGTTTGGTTAATTGCGGCCAAACTTGATACCACCAGCCTTGAGAGCCGCCACGGGCTAAGTTTCAATCCCTGATAGGGAGTTTGGTTAATTGCGGCGCGAGTAGAATTTCGGCAACCTTGACCTTTGCGCCGTTTCAATCCCTGATAGGGAGTTTGGTTAATTGCGGCCTATGCGCTTAACCGATTCCTCATTGATAATCTGTTTCAATCCCTGATAGGGAGTTTGGTTAATTGCGGCTTTCTACGATAGTGGCGATATCGTTACAATTGCGTTTCAATCCCTGATAGGGAGTTTGGTTAATTGCGGCGCGCGGTTAGCTTCTAGCGAATATCCTTGATAAGTTCCCCCGTTTCAATCCCTGATAGGGAGTTTGGTTAATTGCGGCAGTCAAGTCGCCCCAGACACCAAAAGGCGGGTTGTTTCAATCCCTGATAGGGAGTTTGGTTAATTGCGGCTCAATCGTATTAGTAACACAATTAAATCATTAAGTTTCAATCCCTGATAGGGAGTTTGGTTAATTGCGGCGTTACTACATTGACTCTAATGCGGGCGATCTACACGTTTCAATCCCTGATAGGGAGTTTGGTTAATTGCGGCATAGAATATATGAAAAGGTCACTATATTTTACTAAGTTTCAATCCCTGATAGGGAGTTTGGTTAATTGCGGCCTGAGTTACTAAACACCAAACCCTATAGCAACTAAAGCGTTTCAATCCCTGATAGGGAGTTTGGTTAATTGCGGCTCTAGAGTTTAGACAAGAATGTAAGAATAAAGCTAGAGGTTTCAATCCCTGATAGGGAGTTTGGTTAATTGCGGCAGTCTACCCCTATCCTGCGGTAGAATTCTATATTGTTTCAATCCCTGATAGGGAGTTTGGTTAATTGCGGCGGTATTGAATAGTCTCGGAGGTCAAACTAATGCGTTTCAATCCCTGATAGGGAGTTTGGTTAATTGCGGCAATATCACTTAGGTTTTGCATTAGACTTACCCGAAGGGTTTCAATCCCTGATAGGGAGTTTGGTTAATTGCGGCAAAAGTAGTATTGCCTGTACTATATACAGGACTATTCAGTTTCAATCCCTGATAGGGAGTTTGGTTAATTGCGGCAATAAAAATTCTCTCTCAAAATTTACAAAAAAGTTTCAATCCCTGATAGGGAGTTTGGTTAATTGCGGCATTCCTCGCACTGCTTTGATATCAATGCTCAACGTTTCAATCCCTGATAGGGAGTTTGGTTAATTGCGGCCTCCTGAGAATATGTTCATCAACGAGTTTTACAGAGTTTCAATCCCTGATAGGGAGTTTGGTTAATTGCGGCCGCAAAATGACTGGAGATCAGACTTCTCCTTGGTATGTTTCAATCCCTGATAGGGAGTTTGGTTAATTGCGGCTTTATATAGCTTTTATCAGAAAGGAAATAAAGAAGGTTTCAATCCCTGATAGGGAGTTTGGTTAATTGCGGCGGGAGATGATATTCAAAGGGATGTTAGGTACAGGTTTCAATCCCTGATAGGGAGTTTGGTTAATTGCGGCTCAAAACTCTAGAATGCTTAGGGTTTAATGAGAGTGGAGGTTTCAATCCCTGATAGGGAGTTTGGTTAATTGCGGCATTGCCAAATGATTACTTTGAAGATACTACTAGAGTTTCAATCCCTGATAGGGAGTTTGGTTAATTGCGGCAATTTTCGGGGGCTGGCTAGTGACGGGGGGATCGTTGGTTTCAATCCCTGATAGGGAGTTTGGTTAATTGCGGCCCGCATCCAGTCTCCTAGGTTGGATTGCGAGCACTGTTTCAATCCCTGATAGGGAGTTTGGTTAATTGCGGCTAAACTGGGAGAACTTTTGACTGACTAATTAACCTGTTTCAATCCCTGATAGGGAGTTTGGTTAATTGCGGCCGAAATTCTATCAGCTTACGCAGCATTTAGCAGTAAAGTTTCAATCCCTGATAGGGAGTTTGGTTAATTGCGGCCTGGCACAATATCGGTACTCTGAGAATCTTAGAACAAGTAGAGTTTCAATCCCTGATAGGGAGTTTGGTTAATTGCGGCTAAACCAACTTTGACAAGAGAACTAAGAGCTTCGTTTCAATCCCTGATAGGGAGTTTGGTTAATTGCGGCCTTAAAAAGTTTATCAAAGCGAAAGTCCAATCCTCAAGTTTCAATCCCTGATAGGGAGTTTGGTTAATTGCGGCCGGATAGAGAACCTTTCATTTTTATATGGTAAAGATTCTGTTTCAATCCCTGATAGGGAGTTTGGTTAATTGCGGCAAAAAAATCGTCGGATATAAAGATTCTAATAATGTCATGTTTCAATCCCTGATAGGGAGTTTGGTTAATTGCGGCCCAATTACTATCAATTCCCTGCGTTTTTACAAAGTTTCAATCCCTGATAGGGAGTTTGGTTAATTGCGGCATGAGCTCAGCCCTCTGATTAGGGCCCATCGGTGAATTGTTTCAATCCCTGATAGGGAGTTTGGTTAATTGCGGCTGAAGACTTCTGATGCTTCTGATTGTTCAAGAAGCGAGTTTCAATCCCTGATAGGGAGTTTGGTTAATTGCGGCATTACCCTGACCCCCGCCCCACTCCACTACCCCGTTTCAATCCCTGATAGGGAGTTTGGTTAATTGCGGCTCCCTTTTAAATAAATCAACCCCCGCAAAAGCCTTAGTTTCAATCCCTGATAGGGAGTTTGGTTAATTGCGGCCAAATTGGAAGCAAAAGAAATCTTGATAGATCAACTGGTTTCAATCCCTGATAGGGAGTTTGGTTAATTGCGGCTCGGCTTGCGCTCGATCTTCGCAGGGATGCAATTTGGAGCGTTTCAATCCCTGATAGGGAGTTTGGTTAATTGCGGCGAGACTTACGCCCTAGTCGTTTGCCCAAATCTTCTGTTTCAATCCCTGATAGGGAGTTTGGTTAATTGCGGCTGGTTAAGCGGCCGGTTGCTCTGAGTAAGTGTTAAAAGTTTCAATCCCTGATAGGGAGTTTGGTTAATTGCGGCCAGTGGTAAAATCGGCTGTACCTTGTGCTAGTAGGTTTCAATCCCTGATAGGGAGTTTGGTTAATTGCGGCCGGAAGGAAGATATGCGTAAGATCATTGAGGTGCGGCAAGTTTCAATCCCTGATAGGGAGTTTGGTTAATTGCGGCAATGTGCAAGCAAAAGCTTTAAACGCATTAGGTTTAGTTTCAATCCCTGATAGGGAGTTTGGTTAATTGCGGCCTGGAACAAAGAACGATTAGACCGCGAAACGTTATTGTTTCAATCCCTGATAGGGAGTTTGGTTAATTGCGGCAAGCTTGACGTGATAGAGTGGAAAGAGAATAGACGCTGTGTTTCAATCCCTGATAGGGAGTTTGGTTAATTGCGGCTTGCAAGGTCGCTTTACTCGATTTACGTCATTTCAGATACTTGTTTCAATCCCTGATAGGGAGTTTGGTTAATTGCGGCATTTTGGAAAGAACTTGAGGAATTTTATGCGACTAGTTTCAATCCCTGATAGGGAGTTTGGTTAATTGCGGCCTTTTGTTGGTAATTGAATTACATAGGATTGACAGCGTTTCAATCCCTGATAGGGAGTTTGGTTAATTGCGGCTTTTTTTGCCAAATCCTTTCCCATAACTAGAATCTTTTTGTTTCAATCCCTGATAGGGAGTTTGGTTAATTGCGGCCTATCTCTGATTCACGCGGTTACATTGTGATTCCTGAGTTTCAATCCCTGATAGGGAGTTTGGTTAATTGCGGCTTTCATCATGTTTTGAGTGATTGTTTCGAGCAACATTTTGCGTTTCAATCCCTGATAGGGAGTTTGGTTAATTGCGGCCCGGTCATGGTTGAATAAATCAAGCTGCTTAAAACTGCGTTTCAATCCCTGATAGGGAGTTTGGTTAATTGCGGCTCGAGATGGAAATATGCTCGGCATGAACGCAAAGTTTCAATCCCTGATAGGGAGTTTGGTTAATTGCGGCTTGTTGTCGTCAACAGCTTTCCGTATTTGCCAAGCTATCAAGCAAATTGTTTCAATCCCTGATAGGGAGTTTGGTTAATTGCGGCTTGAGCATTTGTTTCCACACATTTTGTCGCCCATAATCCATTGACCGTTTCAATCCCTGATAGGGAGTTTGGTTAATTGCGGCCTAATTTTCTTGCTCTTCTGTCTAGGGCTTTTTGGTTTCAATCCCTGATAGGGAGTTTGGTTAATTGCGGCGAGATTTCATGCGATCGACAGGGAGAGGGTTAGGGTTTCAATCCCTGATAGGGAGTTTGGTTAATTGCGGCTTCGATTTTCCTTTTCTCCGATTCCCGGTGCCCGCTGGGAAAATAGTTTCAATCCCTGATAGGGAGTTTGGTTAATTGCGGCGCTTGGTGGAGATTTGAGCAAATTGTCCGAAAAAGTTTCAATCCCTGATAGGGAGTTTGGTTAATTGCGGCGTTGGCAACTCCCCGGAAATAATATTTAGGAATTATGCCGGGTTTCAATCCCTGATAGGGAGTTTGGTTAATTGCGGCCCGCACCAATCGCACCAGCAATCGCACCTGATAGCACCGTTTCAATCCCTGATAGGGAGTTTGGTTAATTGCGGCCCGACTGAGTGCGATCGACTAATGAGTTGGTGCGATCGCCAGTTTCAATCCCTGATAGGGAGTTTGGTTAATTGCGGCAGAAATTAGCAGCTACTAAGCAATTGCAAGCCGGCGGAGTAATGTTTCAATCCCTGATAGGGAGTTTGGTTAATTGCGGCGGCTGATTGATGATTACATTCAAGAAGAGCCAGAGATGTTTCAATCCCTGATAGGGAGTTTGGTTAATTGCGGCTCTCAGCCAATTTAAAAGGGAAAATCTTAGTTTGTGTTTCAATCCCTGATAGGGAGTTTGGTTAATTGCGGCCAAACAAACAATCATAGAAATCTCGCCCAATACTCTAAATCGTTTCAATCCCTGATAGGGAGTTTGGTTAATTGCGGCTGTTCTTGTTTTTCTTGGGTTTCAAGTTTTTTCTTTGTTTCAATCCCTGATAGGGAGTTTGGTTAATTGCGGCAATCAAACTTTTGCCCGATCGCCAAAACTTCCTGCCAGTTTCAATCCCTGATAGGGAGTTTGGTTAATTGCGGCTTGACACGATCGCCGGATCGATTCCCAATACCGGTTTCAATCCCTGATAGGGAGTTTGGTTAATTGCGGCGGGGATGCCCCTTTTAAAGGGGGATGTAAGCGGGCGGTCAGTGCGTTTCAATCCCTGATAGGGAGTTTGGTTAATTGCGGCATTTGAAAAGTGTTGCCGATCGGCACAATCAAGCGCAAAGTTTCAATCCCTGATAGGGAGTTTGGTTAATTGCGGCTTTGTAAGGGCTGGCACTGAACACTAAACTGAATCGTTTCAATCCCTGATAGGGAGTTTGGTTAATTGCGGCTTAGAAGCCTCGCACATCGGTTGCAGAAGAGTTGCAGGTTTCAATCCCTGATAGGGAGTTTGGTTAATTGCGGCTTTATCGCTTAAATTCTCCGCAGCCTGTTGTCATAGGGTTTCAATCCCTGATAGGGAGTTTGGTTAATTGCGGCATTACCCCATGCGACAAAGCCAAAGGCTGACGATAATTTCATGTTTCAATCCCTGATAGGGAGTTTGGTTAATTGCGGCCTAGTGACGCACAGCAGATCACCTGCTTGTGCTGTTTCAATCCCTGATAGGGAGTTTGGTTAATTGCGGCTTAATACAAGCTAATTCTGAAAGTTGCTCTAGATGTTTCAATCCCTGATAGGGAGTTTGGTTAATTGCGGCCTGAGTTGCAAAAAGGATGGGAAGCTGTTAGAATTGTTTCAATCCCTGATAGGGAGTTTGGTTAATTGCGGCAAACGACACAAACCCCGCGCTGGTAATCACTTCACACGTTTCAATCCCTGATAGGGAGTTTGGTTAATTGCGGCGTTGATTGTTCAAGCTTTACGCCGTCGGTTTCTAACTCGATGTTTTGTTTCAATCCCTGATAGGGAGTTTGGTTAATTGCGGCGCCGGAGTTTGGGGCGTACCAGTGGGAAGCGATCGGTTTCAATCCCTGATAGGGAGTTTGGTTAATTGCGGCCCGACACAGGCAGGCAGGGAACAACACCGCACCCGTACCGTTTCAATCCCTGATAGGGAGTTTGGTTAATTGCGGCCCTCCTAGCTCAATCCCCGCTGGCGGCAGAATTACTGTTTCAATCCCTGATAGGGAGTTTGGTTAATTGCGGCACAGAGTTACCCACTAAGTCATCTCTTGCGGCGTGTTTCAATCCCTGATAGGGAGTTTGGTTAATTGCGGCAGCAGTGCAGCCGCAGCCGGCCACGTTGCTATGAGCAAAGAGGTTTCAATCCCTGATAGGGAGTTTGGTTAATTGCGGCCGGGAACGTTGATATCTACACCCATCGCAGCGGTAGGTTTCAATCCCTGATAGGGAGTTTGGTTAATTGCGGCACTTAGTTGCTGTTGCTAAAATTGCTCGAGTCGGAGGTTTCAATCCCTGATAGGGAGTTTGGTTAATTGCGGCTCACCCGCCAGACTAGACCCGCCCCAACACCCGCGAGGTTTCAATCCCTGATAGGGAGTTTGGTTAATTGCGGCATGATTAAACCTAGGAGGTACAGTATTAAAATCAGGTTTCAATCCCTGATAGGGAGTTTGGTTAATTGCGGCTTTTACAGCACTCTTGCTGTATGTATGGGAAAATCAAGAGTTTCAATCCCTGATAGGGAGTTTGGTTAATTGCGGCTTGCAATTCTGCCAAACGAGCTTTGCCATCAACAAATTTCCGTTTCAATCCCTGATAGGGAGTTTGGTTAATTGCGGCTTTAGCAGCATTCCGCCAATAATCGCCAGGGCTGTTTCAATCCCTGATAGGGAGTTTGGTTAATTGCGGCTGACCGTATTTCCGTGTCCCAAAATCACCGGGAGCGTTTCAATCCCTGATAGGGAGTTTGGTTAATTGCGGCAGCAACACCCTGATACTTCTGGCGCTGTACATGTTTCAATCCCTGATAGGGAGTTTGGTTAATTGCGGCCTGATTCTTTAGATATGGATATGGAGCAACATTTTGTTTCAATCCCTGATAGGGAGTTTGGTTAATTGCGGCAACAGACGGACCCCCACATTCACATGGAAGTCCGCAACAGGTTTCAATCCCTGATAGGGAGTTTGGTTAATTGCGGCGAAAATAATGCCTATGTTTAGGATATTCGCTACCGTTTCAATCCCTGATAGGGAGTTTGGTTAATTGCGGCGTGTCAATATATGTTTGATATATTTCCGAAAAGCTTAGTTTCAATCCCTGATAGGGAGTTTGGTTAATTGCGGCGCGAGCGCTTCTGTCACAACTTGAGGCCGACTGGATTGTTTCAATCCCTGATAGGGAGTTTGGTTAATTGCGGCTGTAGAATTCGCGCCGGAAACAACACCCGCGACAGGTTTCAATCCCTGATAGGGAGTTTGGTTAATTGCGGCAACGACAATTTTAACGGTTTCGCATGGCAAGCGAGTTTCAATCCCTGATAGGGAGTTTGGTTAATTGCGGCTTATTGCGCTGTACGGCGGTTTCTGATGATATATTAGTTTCAATCCCTGATAGGGAGTTTGGTTAATTGCGGCAAATTCCACCGGGCTCCCACCTGACTGACAGCCAAGTTTCAATCCCTGATAGGGAGTTTGGTTAATTGCGGCAAAGACTGGAAGCTTTGCTTATTCTAATTATTTGTTTCAATCCCTGATAGGGAGTTTGGTTAATTGCGGCTCACCGACTAGGTTCGACTGAAAAACCAAAAACTGACAATTAGAAGTTTCAATCCCTGATAGGGAGTTTGGTTAATTGCGGCTTGGCTACATTCTGTAGTTTAGACTAAAAAATGAGCGCAGCTAAAAGTAGCCACCTTTGAATCTCAGGCAAGCTGTTGCTCAAAAA
>NZ_JAUBPT010000168.1:0-8640 GCF_036700905.1 Microcoleus sp. S13_C3
TCTTCAGTCCTCTTTGAGAGCGTTTCACGGAGGCCCAGCACCCGTTATGAATCAAAGAAACTCTTTCTCCCCTGCTCAAGAGCTCAAGAGCTCAAGAGCTCCCCCTCTCCCCCTCTCCCCTTCTCCCCTGCGAGTTTCTTAGGAGGACTTTAGCTATAAGCCCCGTGGAATTCATTCCCTGGCGGACTGACTGGCGGACGGAAGGACTGGGCGGACTGACAGCTTAAGTTGACGCCAATGGGCAATGCCGTTTCCCTACTTATCTACGAACCAATCAAAGCACTCTAATTTTAGACCATCAAACAGTCGTCAAAACTTGCTCTCTCAACTTCCCGATCAACTCATTCACACCTCCGGCATTCAAACGGTAACTCAGAGGATGACCGATTAAATAAGCCGAACTTTCAAACAAAACATCAATTTCCACCAAACCATTTTCCCGCAAAGTTTTGCCAGTCGAAACCAAATCCACAATTGCCTCCGACATACCCGTAATCGGCCCTAACTCCACAGAACCGTAAAGCGGCACAATTTCCACCGGCAAATTCAAATTGTGAAAATATTCCCTTGCACAGTGTACGAACTTAGAAGCAACTCTACCGTGAGGAGGCAAATCCACAGTTCGTCGATAAGAACTAGATTCCTTCACCGCCACCGACAGCCGACACTTGCCAAATTTTAAATCAATTAAATTGGCAACTTTCGGCTTTTTTTCCCGCAAAACATCATAGCCAGCAATCCCCAAATCCGCTTGACCGTATTCCACATAAACCGGCACGTCGTGCGTCCTTACTAGCACAGCTTTGGCAGTGCCTGTCGGGTCATAAATTTGAAGTTGTCGGTTAGAGGAATCGAGAAAAGCACTGAAGTCTAATCCAACCGATTTAAACAGCCGAATGCTATCTCCTAACAGTCCGCCTTTGGGAAGTGCAACAGTAATCATGTCAATTTTTAGAGTGTAAATTTCTAAATTTTGGAAGGGGGCGATCGCGGCACAAGCAGAAACAGCTTTTACCAGACTCAGAATAACACATAGAGTTCATAGCGAAAAATAAATTTCGGGTATTGCTAGATCCTTTGTTTGGGTATATATTATATCTAGTAAGTTTTTATGTCGTCACGTTTTTCAATGGCGGTCGGTATGGAAAACAATCAAGAATTTGACGGAAATTTTCACAGTGTAGACCCGGATTCCCTGAAAAAGATTAAAGTAGATGAAATCCTCTCATACCAATTTTTTATGAGCCTGCATAGAATCCGATCCCCCCTAGCCAAGAGGGCGGGCACTCTTGGCACCGCCCCTACGAAGGGGAGTAGGGGGTGGGACAAGATTCCGCTCAAAGTCAACCCCTACTCCCCAACAATCAGGGGGATTTAGGGGGAGCGAGATATGTGCAACTTCACATTAAATTGGTATCAGGCGGTGGTGTAGAGAGGGAGGAAATGGACTATACAGTAGCTGTACCTAGCGCTAACCAGCCCAGGGTTCCCAGGGACAGAGGCTTCTCGTTCCATGTGGAATCAAGCGTGTTCGATCGCGCCCCCCGATCGAAGTTTGCAGAAAAACGCGGAACGCTGGGAGGCTGTTAATGTAAAATGCTTGCAGAGGCTGGTGCAGACAACGCGGCGATCCTCTTCGAGGGCTTCGCTAACGTGCGATAGCCATTGTGTGTCACGCCTTTGTGTATTCAACTCTAAAACTTAAACTTTAACGGGCGATCGCCAATAGCTGACAGCTAAACTATGACCGAATTGACACTTGTTATTGGCAACAAAAATTATTCCTCTTGGTCGCTGCGTCCTTGGCTGGCGATGAAACAAGCTAAACTTGAATTTGCCGAGGTCAGAATCCCCTTAGACTGGCCGACAACACATGAAGAAATTCGGCGCTATTCTCCATCGGGAAAAGTACCAGTTTTAATCGACGGCGACTTGAAAGTGTGGGAATCTTTAGCAATTTGCGAATACGTTGCAGAACGCTTTGCTAATGATTTGTGGCCGCCAGATGTAGCGGAACGGGCGATCGCCCGTTCCATCTGCGCCGAAATGCACGCGGGGTTCTCAAATTTGCGCGAAAATATGCCAATGGACTGTCGCAACCGCTATCCGGGAGAAGGGATGACTCCCGGTGTAGAAGCAGAGATCGATCGCATCTTTGCCATTTGGCGCGAATGCCGGCAAAAATTCGGGACATGCGGCGATATGCTGTTCGGAAAATTCACAGTTGTTGACGCTATGTTTGCCCCAGTGGTGATGCGTTTTGTCACCTATGAAGTCAAATTAGATTCAGTAACAAAAGCTTATGCGGATGCGATTTTGGCCTTGCCGGCCATCCAGGAATGGGTAGCAGCAGCTTGCAGCGAAACGGAAAGTATTCCACACATTAAAAAGTAGGAAAAATCAGTTTACTTAACCTAAAATATCAAATATCAAATTTGAAATCAGGATGCGGATTCTTTTAGTTGATGATGAAGTTGAGTTAACTGACCCTTTGAGTCGAGTCTTAACGCGCGAAGGTTATACAGTTGATGTGGCATTTGACGGAGCAAGTGGCAGCAATTTAGCAATGCAGGGCAATTACGATTTGCTAATTTTGGATTGGATGCTACCGAGGCAAACCGGACTGGCAATTTGCCAGA
The DNA here is from genome assembly GCF_036700905.1 of Microcoleus sp. S13_C3. Lineage (NCBI taxonomy): Bacteria > Bacillati > Cyanobacteriota > Cyanophyceae > Oscillatoriales > Microcoleaceae > Microcoleus > Microcoleus sp. S13_C3. The sequence continues at coordinate 2,640 of NZ_JAUBPT010000168.1, forward strand.
AGTTGCGATCGCAAGGACGGAATACGCCAGTGCTATTTCTCACCGCCAAAGATACCGTAGACGATCGCGTACAAGGACTCGACGCCGGTGCAGACGACTATTTAGTCAAACCTTTTGAACTGCGAGAACTCCTAGCCAGAGTCCGCGCATTACTGCGGCGGCCTCCTACTTTTGATGCCGAGGTTGCTGTCGGGCGGCTGCAAGTTGCAGATTTACAGCTAGACTACGACAATCAATTAGCTTATCGGGGCGATCGTACAATTGATTTATCAGAAAAAGAATGTCAGTTATTAGAATACTTAATGCGCCATCCCGGTCAATTGCTAACACACGAACAAATCCACCAGTTTTTGTGGAGTGAAGCAGAAAAACCCAGCAGCAATGTATTAGCCGCTCAAATTCGCCTGCTGCGCCGCAAAATAGAAGCCGCGGGCGAATGTGTCCTAATTCACACAGTCTACGGCAGAGGCTATCGCTTTGGAGAAGCAAATTAAAAATAATATAAATTGTACAACAATCATTTTTACTTCTTCCCTCTTCTTTCTTCCTTCTTCCTTCTTCCGACGGACATCCGTTACATCCGTTACATCCGTTACATAATCCGTTGCCGAACTTCCATCTTCCTGACATCCGTTACATCCGTTACATCCGTTACATAATCCGTTGCCGAACTTCCTTTTTCCTTCTGCTATATTATCTATTATCGGGAAAGTGTGCACCCTAAACCAGCCTTTACGTATCTTGACAAACCAAAGTAATTACTGTCACCTCCGGGGGACAAAATAGTCTTCCCGGCGCATAAGTCCCCAAACCGCGATTCACGTACAGCAAATTACTCCCAACCTGATGCAAACCGCTAGCCCATTCCCAGTGAGTAACTACTCGATCCCAAGCCGACAGAAAAGGAATGAACTTTCGGATTCGTTGAGGAATCAAAGAGCCAATTTTTCTGACCCAAGCGTACAAAGGGCCGATACCGGGAATAACGATTTGACCGCCGTGAGTGTGTCCAGACAACTGCAAATCAATCCGCCAATTTTGCAGCTTTTCAGCAGTATCAGGATTGTGAGACAAGACAATCCGAGGAATCGCGGGATTTATTGATGCCATTACAGGTTTAGGCGCAAAATCGCCCGACCAAAAATCAGCCAGCCCAACTAAAGCCAATTCAGACCCCAAAGGATAGATTGCTTCGTTGTACAAAACCCGCATCCCGACGCTATTTAAAGCATTAGCAACCTCTATTTTTGCCCTCGGCCAATAGTGGTCGTGATTGCCCAAAACAGCGTAAATTCCCACCCGACTTTGCAACTTTTTCAATCGCTGCACTAAGCCGTAAATAGGTGCGGGATCGTAGCTAATAAAGTCACCAGTTAAAAAAATCATGTCTGGTTCAGCTTCGTTGGCCGCAGCAATCGCCTCTTCTAGCAACCATTCCGACAGCCGCACCCCGTCATAGTGAAAGTCCGTAAGCTGTACAATTTTAGTACCGGATAGATTTGCTGGAAGATTGGCGATTGGTATTGTTAAATACTCTATTCGCAGTTTCCCAGTTAATAACCTGTGCATAAATCTAAAGTTTATTGATGACAGAGCGCCACCTCTAGCTTAGCAAATAAACCAGCAAGACTGCCAAACTCGATATTCTTCCCTCCGGGACGAAAAAACTGGGATTACTAAGGAAAAGAGAAACAGAAATGCCCTATCTTTATTTAGGCTTTATTGCAAAATTGTTTGGGTCTTACGCGCCCAACTAATACAGCATTTTTATAAAATTATGACTTGCGTAACAAGCTGTTTAAAACGCTATCAATCCTCTTCAGACTGGCTTTTCCAGCCCCGCATCTATTTCTTTTAGCAATTGTCTAAGCTAAGATTTGTGTCGCATCCCCATATAATCGGGCTACCACGGGGGAATTGCGCCTACCAAACACTATCTCGTCACTAATGATTTATTACTGAGTAGGTGGAAATAAACATGGCTTGGAGGAGGCAGGGTTTTGCATTAATAATAAACTGGTCGCTAGTATAGATCATTGCCTTACCCGCCCCTAATATTTTTTATTTTTGGTCGCGTCGGCCTACTTTTTAACTAATCACTTTTGACGAATGCCGCTTCTTCTCAATATATTGCTGGTGGTAATCCTCTGCCATATAAAATTCCCCAGCAGGTTTGATTTCGGTGGCAATATCTTTGTCGTATTTACCGGAAAGTTGTAATTTTTGTTTGGATGCGCGAGCGGCTTTTTCTTGTTCCCAATTGTGATAAAAAATTACAGACCTGTACTGTTCGCCTCTGTCGGGGCCTTGGCGATTGACTTGGGTAGGATCGTGACAGTTCCAGAATACATCTAGCAATGCTTCGTAACTCACCTGCGATCGATCGTACTCTACCAGCACGGCTTCAGCGTGACCAGTGACTCTGGCGCAAACATCCAGGTAGCAGGGGTTCGGCCAGTGGCCTCCCGTGTAGCCCGCAGCCGTCGAGACGACACCCGCAACTGCGCGAAACTTGTGTTCAACTCCCCAAAAACAACCGGCGGCAAATGTGGCTTTTTCCATCGTGTTACTCATCGTATTGGGTTCAAACTTGGCAATAAATTATGCTTGACATATTCCCATAAGTGTGCATTCCCAAACTAATCGCGGCTGTACGTAGTTTAGCAAATATTGCCGCGCTTTTTCCAAGGGCTCTAGGGGCGATCGACTAATTCCCCCTGCCAAAAATTGCTGCCAATAACAGTGTTGTAAATAATCGATTAACCACAACTGAGATTCAGTATCTAAAGTTTTATCAATTTCCTTGGCCAATTCCAAAGCAGAGCGCAGATTTTGAGGCAACTGCTTCACCTTTTGCAGCAAATCATCGGGTATTGATTGCAGTTGCTGCCAAATAGCAATCGCCTCCCCAGGACTTCCCTGAGCCATCCCCAGTACCTCGGAATGATCCAAAATCTGTGCGAATCCAGCTTGCTGCAAAACTTGTGCCATTGCTTCGGGATTCAGCCGTGAAAACTGGATTTTTTGACAACGAGAAATTAAAGTGGGTAGCAAAAGTTCCACAGTCGGAGCAATTAAGATTAGCGCTGCTTTTCCCGGTTCTTCCAATGTCTTCAACAAGCCGTTAGCGGCTCCCTCACCCATTGTTTCTGCTTGTTCCAAAACTACGACTGAACGCGCCGCTTCTAGCGGCGGTCTGCTGAGAAAGTCACCGATTTCTCGAACTTGTTCTAAGCGAATTTGTGGTGGTGCTTTCCGCTTTAAACCTGCTTCCTCTGCTTCCTTTGGTGTAAGCCGTTTGCCTTGGTTCATGTAAGTTGGTTCTACCCAGAGTAAGTCTGGATGATTTCGCTGCTTCACGCGATTTTGCACGGAGGCTATTAGTCTGGTTTCGGGAATATTGGCTGAGAATAAAAGCTCGATGAAACACTGAGCCGCTAAACTTTTGCCGATGCCGTTAGACCCGACAAATAAATAACCAGGAGCAATTCGGTTTCGCTCGACTGCTTGAGTTAGCAATTCTACTGCTCGCTCTTGTCCGATTAATGATGTAAAATAATTCATGTGACAGTTGACAGTTGACAGTTGACAGTTGACAGTTGACAGCTTGCCCGAAGAGCGCAGTCGAAGGGTTGACAGTTGACAGTATTCAGTTGACAGAAGGAAGTTATTGTAGGGTGCGTCAGGGGCGCTGAATGTAATGACTACCTATTCAAGAATTTTGCCCCGCTACCCTATGGTGAGTTAGTTACAACGAAGAAACCGGGTTTTTCCTCGAACTTGAGGATTTTTAGCAAATATTTCGTAAAAAACCCGGTTTCTGGCTATCTATGTAAGCTTACTTTTCAGAATTGGTATTATTTAAATATCCCCAAGCTTCTAAGCTGCGAGTTACAATAGCTTGAATTTCCTGAGCAACTTCATATTCAGGCCGATCGGCATTTATGCGAACAATTCGAGATTTATTTTCCTCGGCTAACTCCGCAAAACCTTGCTGCACAAGGCGGTGAAACTTCAAATCCGCTTGCTCGATCCGATCGCACCCTCCCCGATCCCTTACCCTCGCCAAACCCTCCTCCACATTAATATCCAGCCACAAAGTCAGATCGCTTTCCAAGCCGCCTGTGGCAATTTCATTCAACTGCTTAATTAAATTTAAGTTAAGACCGCGGCCGTAGCCCTGATAAGCAATCGTAGAGTCAGTAAAGCGATCGCATAAAACAATAGTTCCTTTCGATAACTCTGGTTGGAGAAAAGTTTCGACGTGTTGAGCGCGATCGGCAGCATACATGAGTAATTCTGCTCGATCGGATACAGATTCGCCCCCATCTTGTTTCAGCAGCAACTGTCGCAGTCCCCTTCCCAGGTCAGTACCCCCCGGTTCGCGAGTAGCCACCAACGGGACTGTGAGAAAGCAACTTGCTTGCAGCCAATATATCAGTCGCTGCATTTGCGTAGTTTTACCCGCACCTTCAACCCCTTCAAACACGATAAGTTTGCCCTTCATTGCCCTAACTTCCCATTTGAATAAAATAAATCCATATTGTTCTGTACATCTGTTCTAGGTTCGGTATGATAATAAAGTCTAAATGCCTCACGGCTGGAGTTGTCTATGGCTCGCTATACTGGTTTTTTTATCGTTGCCGTTCCGATCGACCGTCTGCGTCAATCCCTGATTGAAATTTTAGAGTCATGCAATCTTGATATTATCTACAATACAGGAGATTCCGTCATGGCTCGCGAACTTCCCGGTCAAGTTTCGATCGCCAAACTTGTCACCGCAGAAGTCCTAATTGAGAAAAACACGGCCAGCGACTCAGAGGTTCGCATGAACTTCGTGATTAAAAACGAAGAACTGCCCCTGCAAACCAACAACCACTGCCGTCAAATGTTCGAGCTAGTGAGTCGTTCAATTATGAACAACAATAATTGGCGACTTTTGGAAAGTATGGCACTCTAGCCATTAGTCATTAGTCATTAGTCCTCAGTCATTAGTCATTAGTTTGTGGCTAATGACCAATGACCTCGTACTTTTATTGGTCATCCCTAAATTTAAGCTCGAAATCCCCGGCGCAAAAACAAAGAATTTGTAACCACGCTAACAGAACTAAAGGCCATAAATGCTCCGGCCGCCGCAGGACTGAGTAGAATTCCGGTTGCAGGCAGCAAGATACCCGCTGCAACCGGAATTCCCAGAGTATTGTAACCAAAAGCCCAAAATAAATTTTGGCGAATCTTATTAAAAGTAGCGCGCCCCAGCTCGATCGACTCAACAACATCCATCAAAGCATTTCGCATCAGCACAATTTGAGCAGTTTCAACTGCGACATCAGTGCCGCAGTGCAAACCGATACCGACATCAGCTTGAGCCAAAGCCGGCGCGTCATTGATACCATCGCCCACCACAGCCACTTTACAGCCTTGGGCTTGCAAAGTCGCGATCGCCCTAGCCTTCCCCTCCGGCCGCACCCCGGCCAAAACATCAGCCGCCGTCAAATCTAGCTGCTGCGCCGTCGCCGCCGCCGCCGACGGCGTATCCCCCGTCAGCATCATCACCCGCAATCCCATGCCCCGCAAACGTTCCACCGCCGCCTTAGCATCCGGCCTCAGAGTATCTTTTAGCCCGATTACCCCCAGCAAAACGCCCTCAGAAGCCACGTAAACCGCCGTTTTGCCTTCCAAAGACCCCGACAATTGCGTCGCCACAGCGACCCCCTGCTCCTTCATCCACTCAGCATTCCCCGCGAACACCCGCCGGCCCTCCACCAAAGCCGAAACCCCCAAGCCCGGTTCCGTGCAGAAATCCTCAGCAGCTAGCAGCGGCAAACCTTGCTGTTGAGCTTCCAGCAAAATCGCTGCGGCGATGGGATGACAAGCGCCCCTTTCCACCGCCGCCGCAATTTGCAGCAGTTTTGAGTCAACCCTGCCAGAAACCCCATCAATTGTGGAACAGGCATCTTGCCTGTTGCCAGAAACCCCATCAATTGTGGAACAGGCATCT
>NZ_JAUBPT010000168.1:8740-12743 GCF_036700905.1 Microcoleus sp. S13_C3
ATCAATTGTGGAACAGGCATCTTGCCTGTTGCCAGAAACCCCATCAATTGTGGAACAGGCATCTTGCCTGTTGCCAACATTAATATCCGAGTTCAAATCCCACTCCGAATTCTGGAAAATCGGCAAATAATCAGTGAGTATAAGATTTCCGGTTGTCAGAGTGCCAGTCTTGTCAAAAACCACCGTATCTAATTGATGCACCCGTTCTAAAACATCACCACCGCGAATTAAAAGCCCGCGCTCCGCCCCGATGCCAGAACCAACTAAAATTGCAGTAGGGGTAGCCAATCCCAAAGCGCAAGGACAAGCAATCACTAAAACTGCGATCGCCAATTTCAAACTTAACAGCAAAGGCGATTGATAATGGATAATTGGCAATTCATTTCCCATGCCCAATGCCCCATGCCCGATGCCCATTGCCCCATGCCCCATATCCATTGCCCCATGCCCCATATCCATTGCCCCCTGTCCTAAAAGCACAGAAGGCCAAATATGAGTGCCGGCAAAATACCAAAATAGGAAAGTTAAAAGCGATATTGCCATTACCCCATACACAAAATATCCCGCGACAGTATCAGCTAAATTTTGAATTGGCGCTTTGCGAGTTTGGGCTGCCTGCACCAAAGCCACCATTTGAGCTACAGTTGTTTCCTTACCGGTGCGAGTTGCCCGCATCACAACTGCCCCGGATTTATTGATAGTTCCGGCGGCAACTGTATCTCCTGGTTGCTTCAAAACCGGCATTGATTCGCCAGTCAGCATCGACTCATCTATCGTTGTTTTGCCTTCGCAGACTTCACCGTCTACTGGTATCTTTTCCCCGGGCAAAACTTGCAGCCATTCTCCGACTCGGACGCGATCGGCGGGAATTTCAATGTATTGTGGATCGTAGACCGCAGATGTCGAGTCTAAAGGCAATTCTTCCGATCGCAAATCCAAACTCGAAAGTTTAAAATCAACTAAGCGGGCTTTCGCCGGTTGCAATGCGATTAAAGCTTGCAAAGCTGATGCAGCGCGCCGTCTGGCTTGCTGTTCGAGAGTTTTGCCCAACAAAATAAAGCCCAGCAGCATCACCGGTTCATCAAAAAAGCACTCCCATCCCATCCGTGGAAACAGCAGCGCCGCGTTGCTAGCGGTGTAAGCTGTAACAGCGCCTAAAGCTACCAAAGTATTCATGTTCGGTGCATTTCGCCACAAACTGCGACACCCATCAACGATAATCGGGCGGCCCGGTAGCAGCAAAGCTAGGGTGGCGAGTCCCCAGTGAAACCAAATATTGCTGAGAATTGGGGCTTTTGTGCCGAGTACGTGACCTAAACCGGATAGAATAATTAGGATAAGGGCGATCGTCAATTGCTTGATTTGCTGTCGAATTTCTTGCCCCCGCCGTTCAATTGTTGCCGCTTCTGCTTCCCGCTGATTTTCCCCTAAACGAGACTGAGAGGGAAATCCATTATCAGTCAACTTTTTCGCTAAAGCTTCTGCATCGACAGCCCCCGGTTGACACTCAACCGTCGCGACTTCTACGGCCAAGTTAACGCAAGCTGAAATTACGCCTGAATACTGCATGAGTTGGCGTTCCACAGCTTTCGCGCAGCCAGCACATTTCATCCCGCCGACATCGAAAGTAACAAGTTCTGGCGGTGATTCTTTAACTGGTTGGATTTCTGGTTGAATTTCGGGGATTGTTTTGGAGAGAAATTGCATGGTTTTTTTTGGTATTGATTAGAATATTTCGCCACTTCTGAAAGGGTTTAATGCACTGTTTAGACAAATGTCTATATTTTGATAATAGATAAATATTGTGGCATCATCCGAAAGTGTTAGTTTTTTTTAATTCTTATTAATTCCATGCGGTTAAATCCGCAGCCCAGCAGGGGTTGAAACCCATGTCGGACTGCGAGTTTCATGCTAAAACACACTTGGGCATGGTCGTGCCGTTTCCCTATTTGATATAATGAGCCAAGGGAGCATCTCATATTTGTAAAAACACTTATTATGGCTCCTTCCTCCTTCCTCCTTCCTTCTTCCTTCTTCTTCTTTCCTCCTGACTCCTGACTCCTGACTCCTGGCTCCAATTTCTAGCGGAGGGCTGCATAAGTGAGATGCTCCCTGAGCCAATTGCCTAGTTAGTATCCAGCTTTTATTTGACGAATTTAGCTATGACAGAAACACCACAATTTTATATTGTCAAACGTCCTGCGGGTAATTGCGAAATTTTGCCGTTGGCGGAGCCCTCGCAGAGGATCGCCCAACTCGAAGAACAAAACCCCAGTATTATTGAAAAGTGGGGCCCTTACGATTCGCCCCAAGATGCCATCGCCCGCCGCATCGGATTAATTCGCGCCGGCAAATGCCAACCAACCAAATTTTAGATTTTAGATTTTAGATGTTAGATTGAAGATAAGAAGGACTAAAGTCCTCACTACAAACCAGGTTCGTAGTGAGGACTTTAGTCCTTATTCACTGAAGTTTTTGTGACTAAAAACTACTTGGATTTAGAAGGTGCCACACTCGGTTTTGCCTGCGCCACATTCGGTTTAGGTGGCGCAGCATTCGGTTTCGACTCCGCCTTATTGTTCCCTGTTTTACCAGTAACTTGCTGTGTCAAAACTTCCATAGCTTTCGCGTACTGCGGATCTGCAGTCGTAGCAATTTTATCGCGATCGCGCCTCAATTCCTGTTTTTGAGCGTCGGTGAGTTCTACCTTAAAATCTGGTTCAATCCCAGCGTGGTTGATATCAGTGCCGTTGGGAGTAAAATACTTGGCAATTGTCACCGCCAAACCGGAACCATTTCCCACCTCGCGTACTGACTGAACTAAACCTTTACCAAAGGTCTTTGTTCCCACCAAAACCGCGCGTTTGTTGTCTTGCAAAGCACCGGATAGAATCTCGCTAGCACTTGCTGAACCGCCGTCTACCAGTACAACTAACGGTTTGTCTGTGAGCTCTGCCTTATTTGCAGTTTGTTTATCGGCCTCACCGACTCGATCGACTGTGGAGACGATCGTACCTTCTTTGAGCCACATCCGAGCAATTTCAATACTTCCGTACAGCAAGCCGCCGGGATTGGAACGCAAGTCTAAAATATAACCCGTTACCTTTTTCTGTTCCAAATCCTTAATTGCCGATCGCATTTCCGATGCAGCATTCGCACTGAACTGATTTAAGCGAATATAGCCGACTTCTCCGATGGGGGTTTTCTGCACCGACTTCCGCACAGGATGAATTTCAATTTTAGCGCGTTTCAGCTTAAATTCTAATTCCTTGTTTCCCCGCAAAATCGTCAGCGTCACCTCAGTATTCGCCTGTCCGCGAATCAAACTTACCGCTTGATTCGTATCCATGCCTTCTGTCGTTTTGCCATCAATCTTAGTAATGATATCTTTTGCCAGAATACCCGCAGTAAAAGCAGGGGTATCTTCGATCGGCGAAATCACCACCAACTTCTTAGTTTCCTCATCTTGAGTCAACTGAATCCCAACTCCTGTCAGTTCCCCAGAAGTTTCAACCTGCATATTTCTGAACTCTTGAGGGTCCATAAACCGCGTATAAGGATCATCCAGCTTCTTCAGCATTTCCCGAATTGCTTTGTAAGCTTCGTCGTCGCTGGTATAAGTCCGGTTCAAATAATCATTCCGCACCGCTTTCCAGTCAACCTGGTTAAAAGTGCCATCTACATAACTTTTGTCAATAATCTGCCAAACTTCATCAACCAACTCTTTAGGGCTTCCCCGAAAAGAAGCCAGAGATTTAGAACTGCAACCAGTGTTCGCAAGAGTTACAGCAGTGAGTACCACTGCTGCTGCACTTAGAACAAGCCCTCGTTTTGTTATAACCATTTGTCTGACGCGCGGGAGGAAAAGAGTTCAGAATAATTACGCTCAATCTAACACAGGCAAGGCCGGCTCGCGTTTGGCCTACATATATTATTCCACTTTGCCGAGTTTTGTTCCCTTTCGCCACAGGCAAGATGCCTGTGCCACAACAAACTCTTGTGG
>NZ_JAUBPT010000168.1:12843-17001 GCF_036700905.1 Microcoleus sp. S13_C3
GGTGGGCCGAAGAGCCCGCCACAGGCAAGATGCCTGTGCCACAACAAACTCTTGTGGGGTGGGCCGAAGAGCCCGCCACAGGCAAGATGCCTGTGCCACAACAAACTCTTGTGGGGTGGGCCGAAGAGCCCGCCCCCAAACTTCAAAACTAAATCCAGCAAAGCCTACTCTGGTTCAACCCAGCGATCGTCCGATTTAATCAAATCAATCAATTCTGCCACGCCTCGGTCTTCCGGCACCTTCTTAATTTCTTCCCTGCCCCGGTACAGCGAAATATAACCCGGTTGCTTCCCGACATAGCCGTAATCAGCATCAGCCATTTCTCCCGGCCCATTGACAATACAGCCCATTACTGCTATATCCAAACCGGTGAGATGCTTGGTGGCCTCTCTCACTTGGTGTAACACTTCCTCTAAATTAAACAAAGTGCGACCGCAGGAAGGACAAGCGACATACTCAACCATCGTTTTCCGCAGTCCCAAGGCTTGCAGAATGCTGTAGCAGACGGGAATCTCCTTTTCTGGGGCCTCTGTCAGCGAGACGCGGATGGTGTCGCCAATGCCGTCAGTCAGCAGCGGTGCGAGGCCTGCGGTGGATTTGATGCGGCCGTATTCGCCGTCTCCTGCTTCCGTGACGCCCAAATGCAGCGGGTAATCCATGCCGAGTTCGTCCATCCGGTGCACCATCAAGCGGTAAGCAGCCACCATCACGGGCGCGCGGGAGGCTTTCAGGGAAATGACGATATTTCGGAAGTCGAGGGATTCGCAAATTTTGATGAATTCCAGGGCCGATTCCACCATACCTTCGGGCGTGTCGCCGTAGGTAAACAGCATCCGTTCGGCGAGGGAACCGTGATTAACGCCGATTCGCAAAGCTTTGCCTTGATCGCGCAGGGAAATCACCAGAGGTTCCAGGGTTTCGCGGATTTTTTCCCCAATTTCGGCGAATTCGCTGTCGGTGTATTCGCTTCTGTCGGCTTTCGGCTTCTCGAACACGTAAAGTCCGGGATTGATTCTCACTTTGTCTACGTGTTTGGCCACTTCCAGGGCAATTTTCATGCCGTTGTGGTGGACATCGGCCACGAGGGGCACGGGTTGGTAGGTGGCGTGCAGTTTTTGCTTGATTTCCGCTAATGCTTTGGCGTGGGCCATGCTGGGCACGGTGACGCGGACGATTTCGCAGCCAATCTCGTGCAAGCGCCTAATTCCGGCGACTGAACCGTCGATGTCGAGGGTGTCTTCGTTAATCATCGATTGTACGACGACGGGGTAGCCGCCGCCGATGGTGACGCTACCGACTTTGACTGGCCGGGTTTTGCGGCGTTTGATTGTGGTGTCGAAGGTTGGTTGGGTGGCGGGGGTTTTAGTGGGGTTCGGCAGAGTTTGCATAACTGGTTGCTAGAGTTTTGTTACTAAGGTCTATAAAAATGTGTCTGCTGTTTTTTAGGTTGCCATAGAAATGGTCTGTTTGGACAAAGAGGTTTTGGGATTTAGGATTCTTAATGGGATTGTGGCGAATTTGTCGATCGAATTATGTCGGAAAAGGGCGATCGAACTAAAAGCCAACCATCACCGGGAAGGCGAACTGAAGTTGGGCCCGTGGAACTAAACCGGACTTAGAGAATACAGTTAAAATACAGGCTAGACCGAGATAAAAATTAATATTGGTTGGCGGTGAGGAGAATGGTTTGGACACCGGGGCAGCGGTTAAATGGCGATCGGTATATTATTGAAGGCAAGTTAGGTGAGGGCGGCTTTGGGGCCACGTACCTAGCACAGAAGGCGCAAAACAGGCAGCGGGTTGTCATCAAAACGCTGAAAGACGACTTATTGAGAGATCCAAATTTTGCCTGGTTTCGGGACAAATTTCGGGATGAGGCGCTACTACTATCTTTGTGCAAACATCCCAATATTGTGCAAATAGACAACTATTTCATTCATGGTGATTTGCCTTGTATTGCGATGGAATATGTGGCAGGGAAAGATTTGTGGAATTTGGTAGAAAAGCGCGGTGTCCTGTGGGAAACCGAAGCTTTAAACTACATCCGCAAAGTGGCAGAAGCGGTAATAGTAGTTCACGAAAAAGGTTTGCTACATCGGGATATCAAGCCACAAAACATTATGGTGCGTGACAATCAAGATGCAGTTTTGATTGATTTTGGTTTAGCGCGGGGTTTTATTCCCGATCGCACTCAGCAAATGACTTTTGGATTTACACATGGTTTTGCGCCTCCCGAACAGTACGGGGAAATTGGCAGATTTGCTGAGTATACAGATGTTTATGCTCTGGCAGCAACGCTATACTATTTGCTAACGAAGACACCACCAACTCCTGCATTTATGAGGGCTTTAAATTCTCCTTTGAAGCTGCCGTTTCAGATTAATCCTAATATTAGCGATGGGGTGCATCGGGCAATTCTTCAAGGGATGGAAATGGATGCAACAAAGCGCCCTCAGTCGGTTCAAAAATGGTTGGCTATGCTTCCCCAATCCCCCGGCAATCGGGGGCAAAGAGGGGGTGTTTCACCAACGATTCCTAGCCCGCAGCCACCGCCACAACCTGTAAATTTGATTTCAGCAAAAGGAGTTGATTATCGTCAACTCGATCGGCTGTTGGCTACCGGAAAGTGGAAAGAGGCGGATGAGGAAACGACGAATAAGATGCTGGAGGTAGCGAGGAGAACAAGCGAAGACTGGAGGCTGAGAGTTGAAGATATTGATAGATTTCCCTGTGAAGATTTACGCATCATTGACCAACTTTGGGTACAACACAGTAAGGGGCGCTTCGGCTTTTCGGTGCAGAAGCGCATCTATCAAGGTCTGGGGGGAACGAGGGAATATGATGATAAAATATTGGAAGCTTTTTGCGAGCGCGTGGGGTGGTGCGTGAATAAACAATGGTTGTGTTATGGTGATCTAAAATTCAACAAAAAACAACCAGAAGGATACCTCCCGAGGGTGGTGGTGGTAGAGATTTGGGCTGGTGGTTTGGGGCTGTTGAATGCGGGGTCTCTTTTCTCACGTCGAGACTTGTAAAGTCTAACATCTAAGCGTCGAGCGAGTTTCCTGAAGATTTATCACAGAGGCTTTAACCACGAAACCGCGCCAGTTCTAGGTTTCCGATACCTGGCACTGGCAGTCCTCACTTTCTTTTGGCTTTCGCGTAGTTTCTTGTAGTATCTGCCCCGCCACTTGCGGGTTATAACAGTTAGCAAAAATAAATTTTTCAGCCACCGCTAAAATCTCTGGATTTTCTGCATCCCACTCCCCCTCCCGGCAAACTCATCTTTCAACGAATGAATCTAAACGCTATCAGAGAAGCAATATTAGAAAATAGGGTGCGAATTACAGACCATGCTGATGAAGAAGCAGATGATGATAATCTCTCATTTGATGAAATCTACTTTTCCGTCTTTTATGGTGAAATCATTGAAAATTATCCCAATGAAAAACCCTATCCCCGATACTTAATCTATGGTGAAAGTTTTAGAGGCGATCCCATCCACAGTGTTTGGTCTTATGTCCCTAGTAATAAACTAGCCATCCTAATCACAGTTTATCGTCCAGATGCAAATCGATGGATTAATTGGATACAAAGGAGAAATTAACAATGCTATCTGTAGAAAAATGCCCGATTTGCGGCGGTGAAATAGTTATCAAAGAAGTCGATAAACTTTTACGCGGCGGCAAGCATACTGCTATCTTAAAAGTATCCGCTGAAGTTTGCCTAAGCTGTGGAGAACGGTTGTACTCTGTGGAAACAGTTAGGAAATTTGCCAAAATTAGACAGCAATTGCAGCGAGAAGAGACTCAAGAATTTCAAGCGATGGGGCAATCTTTTCGAGTTGGATAAGTTATACAATAAAAAGAATGAAAAACCTAACTCAATTAACCCAGCTTGAATTAGTGCTGCTGGAATTAGTAGCTAAAGGTCAAGGAAAGTGGAGTTGGTACGAACTAGCGAATGCACTTTCCCGTCGAGATGTACCGCGAGAACCTGACATGATGGTTGTCTTAAAAAAACTGGCTGCTGATGGCTTGGTTCAGCGATATGTAGAAACAGGTTCGCCTCGCGATAGATGAGACATCTCCAAAAACAATTAAAGCCTTTGTGTAACTAGGCTGTATGACGTAAATGCAATCATCTTAAATTAGCGAC
>NZ_JAUBPT010000169.1:0-16969 GCF_036700905.1 Microcoleus sp. S13_C3
TTTTCTGAATTATCCGGGTTTTTGGCTTTTTCGGTATTCTATTTTATCGTACTTCAACTTGAAGTGCGGAATGTGGGCTCAATCATACCGCTTCGGATTTCGTCGCGACGTTGCTTAGCTTCCACAGTCCACAACTTTTGAACTGTTCCGTCTATATCAAATTCAAGACTCTCAACTAGCATCTCTGCTAACTGCGCTCTCAACGCATTTGGCAAAGATAAAGCTTCTTCCATCAGTCGCTCAATTGATAGCATAATGGTATCCAAACAAAAATCGCTAAATAGTTAAGTTCAAAAGGAAGCAAATTGTACAATCTTGTTTGATTATAGCCTAAGTCGGGGCGGGTTTATTAGATTACTGGTATTAGGCAATTATTGTTGGTAAAACCCGCCCCTACGCGCTCGCAAATTATTCGATCGCGAATCAACCTTTTATATCGTGCCTGTTAGCTTCGGTTGAAAAGTGTTTTTGATGCTGTAGGGGCGGGTTCACCAACAATAATTGCCTGTAATCGACAATCTCATAAACCCGCCCCCACCCAATGATAAATCGCAATCTACCTCTTTCTTGATACAAGATGAACATACATAAATGCCATCATGTCCACCTACCTACCGCACCAAAAACGCCGCACACTCAACATGAGAAGTCTGAGGAAAGAAATCCGCAGGCTGCACTCGCGCTAACTTATAATCCCCATTTTCGCACAAAATCTTCAGGTCGCGAGCTAAAGTAGCAGGCTTGCAGCTAACATAAACAATGCGATTTGGTTTGATTTCCTTGATAGCTTCCAAAACCGCGCGATCGCACCCTTTCCTCGGCGGATCTAGCAGCACAATATCGGGTGTCAATCCCAAGGATGGCAGCAAACTCTCTACAGTTCCGGTGTGAAAATCGACATTTCTCACGTCATTTAACTCAGCATTTAATTGGGCTTGTTCGATCGCCGCCGGTTGCACTTCTAAACCTATGGCTATTTTTACTTGTTTTGCCAGGGGTAAAGTAAAAGTACCAATGCCACAGTAAGCATCAACCAAAACCTCGTTTCCCTGCAAATTCAATTCCCCTAACATCACCTCTAACAACGCTTCAGCCGCCTCTGTATTTACCTGAAAAAAAGTATCTGCTCTTAGCTGAAATTTCAAACCAGCAAAACTTTCTCGCAGATAAGAACGACCAGCAATGCAGCGAGTTTCTGTCCCAAAAATCACATTAGTTTGAGCGGGATTGATATTCAAACAAACCCCTGCCAGTTGAGGATATTGTTTCAGCCACTCTGATGCTTGCTCTTCTAGTCCCGGCAACTCTCCAGTGCGAACTATTAAAGTTAGCAGCATCTCGCCAGTGCGCCGTCCGATCCGCAAGGACAAATGACGCAATTCTCCTGTATGTTTCTTTTCGTCGTAGACTTGCCAATCCCGCCAGTGGATGTCTTCTTTCACTTCTTTTAACAAAGGATTGAGGCGCGGATCTTGCACCGGACACTGATTGAGATTGACTAATTTGTGGGTGCTTTTTTGATAGTAACCTGCTTGGACTTGACCTGTTGCAGATATTGCCACGGGATAAGTCGCTTTGTTGCGGTATCCCAAAAATTGGGGAAATCCCTCGATTTTTCCCGTTAAAATTTCATCCACTTGGGGATTGCTAAATCCGCCAATCCGTTCTAAGGCTTGAATGATTTGATTTTGTTTGGCTGCAAGCTGATATTGATAGTCTACGTGCTGCCACTGACAGCCGCCGCACTTGTCGGCGACAATGCAATTAGCTCGAATGCGGTGTTCGGATGCTTCCAGAAGTGTGTCCAGCTTGCCTGTAGCATAGGTGGATTTGACTTGCACGAGGCGCACAAGGACTCGATCGCCCGTCACGGTATCGGGCACAAACACTACTAACTCACCAAAACGACCAACTCCGTCGCCGGTGTCTGTCAAGTCGGTAATCTCTATCTCAATCAGTTGACCTTGCTGGCAAGGGTTTGCCAATTTCGTCGAGTTTGGGGTCGGGAATTTAGATTTGGTCACAAGTAGTCGTGGTAGGATTTAATATGGTAATGCAATATCGCTCTCTCTTTCCTGAGATAAGTCGTAGCGAAGCGGGGCGTAGGCCATCGCACTCAAACTCAATTGCAGGCTGTCTTCCTGCTGCTGAACGTCTTGCTGCTAAAGCCAAGCTTCAACCTGCAAGTCAAGCCTGCCGTGAGTTGCCCCTACCCGTGCCTGTGCGATATGCTGTTGGGGCGACGTAGCAAAAACTCGTTAAACAGTCAAAGTGTCTGCCGACATCAAAACTCTCAGTCGCAGTTTTTGAGTTTTTCCCGCAGTACCCTGGAACACAGGGAAACTGGCTTGAACATCAAGCATAACGTTTCCGGAGATTTATCGGCTACTTCTAATGTTGATAAATGTTAGAAGCAAAGTAAATCGCCCAACCAAGAATCTCGTCTTTAAGGGATGAGAATGTCAATTAATCTTACTCTCAAATATCCTCAATTTTTTTGAATAACAATGAGCGTAGTTAGCCAACTAATTCTCCAAGCCGACGACGAACTTCGCTATCCCAGTACCGGCGAACTTCAAAGCATCAAAGATTTTTTTAAAACCGGAGAACAGCGGGTGCGTATTGCTACTGCGCTGTCTGACAGTGAGAAAAAAATTGTTGAAGAAGCTAGCAAAAAACTCTGGAAAAAACGCCCTGACTTTATCTCTCCTGGGGGCAATGCTTACGGCCAACGCGAACGGGCTTTGTGTCTGCGCGACTACGGCTGGTACTTGCGCCTGATTACCTACGGTATCTTGGCGGGTGACAAGGAGCCGATCGAAAGCATCGGTTTGATTGGCGTTCGGGAAATGTATAATTCTCTCGGCGTTCCTGTTCCTGGCATGGTCGAAGCTATCCGCTGTTTGAAGGAAGCTTCTTTGGCTTTGCTCAATCAGGATGATGCTAAGGAAGCAGCTCCTTATTTTGATTATATCGCTCAGGCAATGTCTTAATTGCTTTGGTGATTGCTTTCATTAATGTAGCGGGGCATTCGCGGGTGATTTTTGGGGTGATTTTATCTCGCAATTGCTCGCAAATGTTTCGCTTCTGTTTTTGGCAAGGAAGAGTTGACAGTTGACAGTTGACAGTTGACAGTTGACAGTTGACAGTTGACAGTTGACAGTTGACAGTTGACAGTTGACAGAATCAAAGGCAAGGGTTTGAGCAATTAACAGCGTCCTCACGGTTGGGTGCGGTTGCTAGTGTTAGGAAATCTGCTTGATTTCTGCTAGGAAGCAATGCTGTTTAAGCTTTCCCAGATGTTGAGTTCGTCTTGTCTTTCAATGCACATTTGATTTAAAAAGTCAAGGGTTTTGGGGAGAAATTGTTTTTTGAATTTCCGGCTGTCGTAGTGAATGGATGTTTTGAGCTGCGAGAGTTCTTCCAGGGTGGGGGAGGTTTGGATATGATGGGCGATCGCATTTTGCCATTCTTCCAGCCTGCGGTAGCTGATAAACAGGCCGCCTCTATCCCGATGGTGGACGAAAACCACGAAAGCCCATGATTCGACTCGCTTAATCAGGTTTTGGCTGATTTTGAGCAGTTGGGCGATGGCTACGCCCCGGCTTACGCCTACGACCTGATGGTGATGCGGAGCTTTTTCGAGGGTTGGATGCGGCGAAATAGTGGTGTCATGGCTGTATACTCAGGGCTTGAGAGGCAAGTTCTGTTTAGACTCAATTACATCTTACTCTATATCAGATTCTTATCTCACTTGTGCAACAATATTTAATGGAAACTCAGATGTTGTTCGTACAACCCTCAATCATTGATGCTGTGCTAGTTTGAGAGTTAATGTAGGTGGAAAAAATGTCAGCACTCTCTAACAACGCTGTGGTAGACAATCGGCAGGAATTGCGTCCCGTTCGCTTCACGGAGACGGGGCGGATGCGTTTGGGCAAGATGTTAAAGGCTGCAAGACAGACAATAGGTTGGTCTGTTAGCGAAACACAGTTCAAAACAAGGGGGTACGAAGAGGCGCTGTTCACAGCGACAAATCAACCCGTACCCAAAGATGTGGGTATCAGTGCCGCAACAGTCAACCGTTACGAACGTGGGAAGCTGGATAATTTGGATTGGCGATCGCTCAGTCTGTTATGCTTTGTCCTCAAGCCGATCGACCCGGTGACAGGAGAGGCCCTGGAACCGACAAATGCGCTTTACATCGCGTGCGAACATCCGCCATACAACGATGCAAAGCTCTACGACTAGATTATTTGCAGATAGGTGATGACTGATGGTGCTAGCAGAAGCTAAGCCAGAAAAAGAATACTTGAGACGGAGATTTACTGATACCGGGCTGCGGCGGTTGGGTAAATTCCTGCGATCGTGGCGGGAAGCTAGAGGCTGGAGCGTTCACGAACTGAGCGAAAAGACCAAGCAGCATGAGGCTCAATTTTATAATCTAGGGGGAGAGCCTTTGCCGAAAGTTTTGGGGGTCAGCATTGCAGGCATTTCGAGAATCGAAAATGGCTATTACAACAAGCCTGCACCCGATCTTTTGTGGCTGTTCCTCGATGTTCTCGAACCAGTTCACCCGGTTGAAAAGCGGTTGGTTACTCTAGAAGACTTACTGTTGATCGGAACTGAATTTTGGAACCCCAACGTCGAGGCGTAGGATTGACTTAATAGTTAAATTGGATCTGTAAAATGCCGGGATTTCTTGACTTTAAGGCTGTCGTTGATCGGGAAAAACTGCGCCCTGTGCGATTTACGGATACGGGACGCGGTAGATTGGGCAAACTTCTGAAAGCAGCTAGAGAGATTCGGGGCTGGTCAATTATTGAAACAGAAATGTTGACACTCCTCGACCTAAAGGTGCGAGCATTCTTTCTTCACAGGGACTCCGACGAGTTTCCCCTCTGAAAGCATCTTGACCGTATGCCCTACGGCTGCAAGTCCTCTAATAAGAACTACTTGTGCAGCGGCAACATCCCTATCGGTTGTGTAGCCACAATTTGAGCAAGAGTGAGTGCGCTCCGACAATCCTTTTTTACCCGTTTCGACGCCACAGCTAGGACAAATTTGACTGGTTTTGTGAGCGCTTACTTTCTGGAAGTACACACCATTTTTGAAACAGGCTTGCTCTAATATTGTAAAAAACTGACCCCAACTTGCATCTAAGCAATGCTTGCCGAGCATTGCTCTAGACAATCCGACTAGGTTTAAGTCTTCCACAAAAATCATCCCTGCATCTTTGCAAAGTTGGTGAGACAATTTCCAGTGCCAGTCTTTACGACAGTTAGCAATGTACTCATGCAGTTTGGCAACTTTCTTCTGAGCCTTTTTCCAGTTATTTGAACCTAACTTTTTCCTGCTGACACCTTGTTGCAGCAATTTAAGCTTGCGTTCTGCGTCGAGGAAAAACTTTTGGCGCTTGACTAAAAGACCGTTAGAAGTTGCTATGAAATTAGTTAATCCGACATCAACTCCTAGCGCTTCACTGTGTGGCATGACCGACGGTACTGGGACATCCCATTGCAGGGTTAGCATTACGTACCAGCCACTAGCCCTGTTAACTATTCTTGCCTGTTTGATTGTTGCGCCGTCCGGGATAGGACGCGATTGGCGAAACCTTACTAAACCAATTTTAGGTAGTTTCAGTGTTCCATTTTTGACAGGATTGATGCCCAGTTGTGGGAATACAAAAGACCGCATTGCTCCCGCTTTCTTAAAGCGAGGAAATCCGTGTTTCTGTTCCCACATACTGACAAATGCTTTTTCCAGCCGTCTTAGCGTTTGCTGTAGAACGTGTACCTGAACCTCACCTAAAGCGAGGATACTTGCCCTGGCTGCGGTTAAGCTTTTGCACTGACTAGCGTAGGTGGGTCGCTTTGCTTCGGCTGAAATGATAAATTCGGAACGAATAGAACAAGCGTTAACTTGGCAACTACGAGATTGAAACCAATGCTTGCGCTCTGCTAGCCCGTAGTTGTAGACGCGACGACATTGTTCTAGCCAGTCTTCAAAAACGACTGCTTGCGCTGGTGTTGGCTTCAATTTGAATTCGTAGCTGAGATTTAACACTTGCTTTATCCTCCTACACTGATTATAGTGTCGTGAACAAAGGTTGTAGCGCTTATTCACAACTCTTAACTAAAGTCGCCCTAGAAGGGCGAGGCTTGTATCCAGTTTTTTGGTCAGCGAAACAGAGTTCAAAACAAAGGGATATGAAGAGGCGCTGTTCACAGCTACAAATCAACCCGTACCCAAAGATGTGGGTATCAGTGCCGCAACAGTCAACCGTTACGAACGTGGGAAGCTAGATAATTTGGATTGGCGATCGCTCTCTCTGTTATGCTTTGTCCTCAAGCCGATCGATCCGGTGACTGGGGAAGCCCTGGAACCGACAAATGCGCTTTACATCGCCTGCGAACATCCGCCGTACAATGACGCGAAGCTCTACGAGTAGTTGATTTTTGATATCTGATTAAAGAAAATTAGTTAGATTGGGAGTTTTTAACCGCAGAGGGCGCAGAGGGCGCAGAGTTAGAGAAGAGAGAGATTAATCATTCTGATACCAACGGATTTGATATTACCGATCGCCCTTTTGTTTAGCAATTAAAGCTTTAGCTTGCTGCCACAGAGATTCTAACTCTTCTGGGGCATAATCTGACAAAGGTCGATCGCACGCAGCCTCCACCATAGCAAACCGCTGCACAAAGCGATCGTTCGTTCCTTGCAAAGCAGCCGACGGATCTAAATCGTACCAGCGAGCTAATTGAATCAACACAAACATAATATCTCCCAATTCTGACTGCTGCGCTGCCTTATCCTCGTGTTTGAGAGCGTGTTCAAATTCTGCCATTTCTTCGTGAAATTTATCCCAAACGCCGTCTACACTGTCCCAATCAAAACTCACTTCCGCAGCTTTTTGAGAGATTTTCATCCCGGCGGTTATCGGCGGCAAAGTGCTGGCATAACGGCTCATTTTCGAGGCTAAAGTTGCCGGCTTTTCCGAAGTTGTGCCTTTTTCTGCTGCTTTGATTTTTTCCCAGTTTTCGTTGACTTCATCCACGCTGTTGAGTTCGACATCGCCAAAGACGTGGGGATGTCGCCTAATTAGTTTTTCTGTAATGCCCGCAGCTATTTCGGCGAAGGTAAACTGATTGGATTCGCTGGCAATTTGAGCTTGCAGAATTACCTGTAACAGTAAGTCGCCCAATTCTTCCACGATCGCATCTTTATCTCCTTTGCGAATCGCGTCAGCGGTTTCATAAGCTTCTTCGATGATGTGGGGAATTAGAGTTTGGGGAGTTTGAGCTAAATCCCAAGGACATCCGCCGTCGGGCGATCGCAATGAGGCCACAACTTCTATAAGTTCTTTGAGTGCTGCGAGCGATCGACTTTCAGAATTAGACATAATAATTTACCTTTTATATCAACCGCCCAGACGGTTATAACGTTGTTAATGGCTCCAACCATTGATTTTATTACATCTTCCTTCTTCTTCCTTCTTCCTTCTTCCTTCTTCCTTCTTCCTTCTTCCTTCTATCCTTTACATCCGTTACATCCGTTACATAATCCGTTGCCGAACTTCCTTCTTCCTTCTTCCTTCTTCCTTCCGCTATAGATTTGCTAGATGTGCGAGTGGGAGCTTTGATTTTGGGCCTTTTAATTGTCTTAGGAGGGCGCAAACCGCTCAATCCTTTCTTTTTGAATCTTTTGTAAGCCGAGCCGCCCCAATCGCTCAGATAGTGGCTCATAGCGCCCAATTCTAGACCGATGTAAACGGCTAAAATTTCGATGTGGTGTTCCCAGATCGATCGCCCGTAACTCAAAACCACATCCTGCCAATTCCAGCCGAAGTTTCCGACTTTTTCGGCAATTGCCAATCCCAACACTCCGAGAACCGCGATCCAGATAGCGAGGTACAAGATTCGCAAAGCAGTGCCGATCAGAGGGCCGTGGGACAAAAAAGAGCGGTGGCGAAGGCTTTTTTGGTACGGAAGCCAAATCGGTTTGAACCATCCCCAGCGCTGATACTGGCAGGAGTAGATATCCAAGTCGGGGCCAAACATCAGCCCGCCGAATAAGAAACTGCCGGAAACGAGCAAAGTCAGGTTGCTGCTGCTCGTCTGGCAAAAGGTGAGGGCTGCCACCAAGGGCAAACTCCACATGGTTATTTGATCGTGGGTGCGGCCAGAGGGCATTTAAAGTTTAGGATTTTTTTTACTTGATCTTTCTGAGTTACTGTGATATGATAAATCCCGGTGAGTGCAATTGGGTGATTAGCTCAGTGGTAGAGCGCCTGCTTTACACGCAGGATGCCGTAGGTTCAAATCCTACATTACCCATCCGATAACTCAATATCAACAGTTTCAGCCGTTTTTAGCCGTCAAGCCGAGAACGGCTGTTGCTGTGGAGGGTTGACTGTTGAATTTGGTGACGACTAAATTTAACATTCTGGGCGGATGTCTCAAAAGTTGGCACCCCATGCTAGAAAATTAATTTATTGATTTTCTTTTTTAGAACCCTGTATATGAAGCCTAAAATAACTAGCCCGATCGCGTGGCAGCAAGCTGAACTGCTCATGCAGCCAGCGATGATCCGAGTGATCGACAACATCCGCAAACAATTAGAGGAGTCAGTTTGGACGGGTACTTATCAAGAAGTGCAGATTCCCATTCCTGGCTATCAACTACTTTTAGAGCTTCAAGGCGAGCAAAGATGTATCGATATTTGGGAACTTTGCTATCGAGTCTGCTTTGTCAACTACCAGCCCGCCCACAGTCAAATCCAAAGCCAAGAAGTTGTAATTGATACTAGCTTGATTGAGGATGACACTGGCGATGTAGATTGGAATCGTCTAGATGCCAAAGCCCGCCAATTAATACAAGAAATATTCGCTAATTTGGACAAATAGTCAGTTGTCAGTTGACTGTTGACAGTTGTCAGTTGACAGTTGACAGTTGACAGTTGTCAGTCGTCAGTTGTCAGTTGTCAGTCGTCAGTTGTCAGTCGTCAGTTGACAGTGGTGAGCTTTCCAGCCAACAGCCAACAGCGAACAGCCAACAGCGAACAGTCAACAGCCAACAGTTAACAGTTAACAGTCAACAGTCAACAGTCATCAGTTAGTTAACAGTCAACAGCCAACAATTAACAGTCAACAAAATCTTATGATTCAAGAATTGCACGACATTCAAGCAGCGACAGGTGCTACATTTGCAGAGTTAACAACCAAAGAAATTGTGCCAGTCAGTTTTGGTAACGACGCAGAAGCGATCGCAGCAACGAAACAAGGTGTGGCTTTGTACGATCGCACTCACTGGGGACGCATTCAAATCTCAGACAGCGATCGCCTGCGGTTCTTGCACAATCAAAGTACCAATAACTTTAATATACTCAAACCCGGTCAAGGTTGCGACACCGTTTTCGTGACTTCCACCGCCCGGACGATCGACCTCGCCACCGCTTACGCTACAGAAGATGCCGTACTGCTGTTAGTTTCACCCAACCGCCGCCACCAACTGCTGGAATTGCTCGATCGCTATATTTTCCCAATGGATCGCGTCGAGTTAACAGATTTAACCGATACAACAGTTGCTTTCAGTGTCCTCGGCCCGGAAAGCACTCAACTACTAGAAAAAATCGGAGTTACCGAACTCGAAAATCAACCTTACGCTACTCACAAATTGATAAATTTTGCAGGTATGGAAGTCCGAGTTGCGGTGGGTAGCGGTTTAGCAACTCCCGGATACACGTTAATTGCGCCAGCAAGCGATGCAGCCAACTTGTGGAAGGAATTAGTCCAAGCTGGGGCCGTACCGATGGGCGATCGAGTTTGGGAACAACTGCGAATCGAACAAGGACGCCCCGCCCCCGATTTTGAACTCACAGACGATTACAACCCCCTAGAAGCCCGTCTTTTACACACGATTACCTATGACAAAGGCTGCTACATCGGTCAAGAAACAATTGCCCGGTTGAACACCTACAAAGGAGTCAAACAGCAACTTTGGGGCGTGCAGTTGAGCGGTGCCGTTGAACCCGGAACAGCAGTCACCATCGGAGAAGAAAAAATAGGCAAACTCACCAGTTTTACGGAAACTGAATCGGGCTTTTTTGGTCTTGCTTACATCCGCACAAAAGCGGGCGGGCAAGGACTGAAAGTGCAAGTCGGATCGGTGTCAGGGGAAGTAGTAAATGTACCTTTCTTGAGTTAGTAGTTGCGATCGGTCGCCTGGTGACGCAGCAGCGCCCAAAACTTTTTTGTTGAGGTTGATTTGGGAAGGATGTTAACACCATAAATTTGCCCCAAGTCCTATCTTTAGATAGATTTGCAAACCAACAACCGAAATTATTCTGTATTACAGTCGTCACAGAAAAAACAGAGTTTTTCAATGAAAAAGTTTACATCGCGCTTAGTTACAACTTGCCTGCGAGTAGGAATAATCTTGGCTGTAGGAATAGCGCTGATTTTTAGCTCGGAATTGGAATTTTCGGCCAACAAAATGCAAGCGCTCGCTACACATTTAACCCCGGAAGCTAAGTCTTACGAAGTTGCCCGTCCCGATCGCCCGCCAACAACCGATATCGAGAAGGGCGGAAATGATGCCGTTGACAATATCCGAGAAAAGCTGAATCTCGACCAACCCATTGCCCCCAGTACCAAAAAATTTGTAGAATCGGTAAAAGATAACGTGGGCGAAGCAGTTACGCCGGCACGGGAAGCACTAGAAAAAGCTACAGATCGAGGTAGCAGCGATCGAGCCAACTAATTCAATCGCCTCCTGTTTTCAAATATCAAATTCTTAGTCCCTTTTTGCTGGGACGAAAGTTTGTGTAGTAGCGATTTCAAGCCGAATCATGGAAGCGATAACGAACCGGGATGTGATTGTTCATATTGGCACTTCAGGTTGGAGTTACGACCATTGGGAAGGTGTGCTTTATCCCCACCAGCTACCGCCTCGCTCTAGGCTCGATCGCTACATCCAGCACTATCAAACCGTCGAAGTTAATAGCACCTACTACCGCTGGCCACCAAACACTACCTTTGCTAGCTGGCGAGAGCGCCTCCCCCAAGGATTTCTGATGACGGTAAAAGCGCCCCGCGGTTTAACGCACTCCAAGCGCCTTTACTCGCCAGAAAAGTGGTTGGAACGCATGAGTGAGGGACTTCAAGGCCTGGGCGATCGATTGGGTATTCTGCTCGTCCAGCTTCCTCCCCAGTTCGGCTGCGATTTAGCCCGCCTAGCTTACTTTCTAGAACAGGTACCCTCCGGGATCAAAGTAGCTGTCGAATTCCGACATCCAAGCTGGCACACAGAAGAGGTATTTTCGCTGCTAGAACGCGAAGGAGCGGCTTACTGCGTGATGAGCGGCGCCCACCTTCCGTGTATCCTGCGTGTAACTGGTTCATTCGTCTATGTGCGACTCCACGGCCCCGACGCCAACAATCTCTACGGCGGCTCCTACTCTGATGATGATTTGCATTGGTGGGCCGATCGCATCCACGAGTGGGAAAGTCAGGGGCGAAGCGTGTTCGTCTACTTCAACAATGACGGAGAGGGAAATGCAGTTCGCAACGCTTCAAAGCTAAAAACTTTTGTGGAGAATGGTACTTCCTGACAGACTCTAATTGAGACCGTTCCCATTCTTTTGGGCGCATTCAAAAACGCTCCGCAGTTCCTTGAAGCTAAATTATAAATCGGAGGTGGCGTTCGTCTAGGTTATTGTTTGACGATCGCACTCACCCCGAACCCGCACATCCCACTCAACCTCACCCAGCACAAGCCGATCGTATTCAACTCAACATCACCCTCGCATTTTTGGCTCCATTTCAAACAAATCCCATAGGGTGCGCTTGACAGTTGGAAACCCGAAATACTCTGTCAGTTTCTCGATGCGATAATTAAACGCTTTGTAGCGGTGTTTGAAGTACAGTCCCACATTCCCTCAGTGTTCCCACAATCCCAGCAATTTGATGGCAACCTCTGAGTAATGGACTCTCACATCCCGCTGCACTTCGGCTATCCGTTTCTCCCTTCCTCAATTAGTCGAGTCGTAATTCCAATTTTATAGAATGAGTGAGGAAACTTTAAAAATTTATGGACAGACTGAAACGGACTTGCAATGCTGTAAGCTGTTGTGCATTTAAATTGTATATTTCGAGTCCCCATCAAAAATCGTCAAATCCTCTCCCCCTCTCCTCTTCTCCCCCTCTCCCTCTCTAATACCATAGGCAATCTAGATGCAACACAGCTTATCAGCCATCCGCTACAGACAGGACTTTTCAAGGCAAGCGTTGTTTTTTGGACGCTTTCTACACAAAAGCCAAACTCTAACTTAACTGCTTGTAACGAAGTATACACTTGATTGTGCTTCTAAGTCTCTCTAAAGAATTATTTGTATATTCTCCTGAAGACAGATGATAGCAGCGACCTAGCCAAATAACATACAAAGTGTACAGAGTTATTAGGTAATCTAAAGGCAGAATTTAAAAGTAGTCTATTTGCGCCCTGTAGGAAAGACATTCGACTTACCCACTTGTCAAAGCTAAACAAAGTGGCAGTATGTGGCGTACTCTTGTGCCTTACTTCAGGTTAATGACCAATTGAGCTTTGATACTTAATTAATTAAGTTTACCTGATTTCTTCTGTCTCTGTTCTACCTGTCAGACCCTAACTACCCTGTTGTTATAAGTACCTCTAAAGAATGGTTGGTATATTCTCCTGGATACGGAGGATAGCAGCGACCAAGGGAAATAACATCAAAATCTACAGAGTTATTGGGGAATCTAAAACCAGAATTAACAGCACTCTATTTGCGCCTTATAGGGCATACATTCGGCTTACGCACCTGCCAAAGTTGAACAAAGTTGCAGTAGGTCGCGTACCCTTGTGCCTTACTTCAGGTTAATGACCAATTGAGCTTTGATTCTTAATTAGGTTTACCTGATTTTTTCTTTCTCTGCTCTATCTGTCACACCCTAACTACCATCTGGTAATACGCTTCTTTGTAGATGGCACAAAGGATACCCGAAATTTTCGCAGTTTAAGACATTTGTGTTGCTTGTAGGTCATTCGGTATACCCAGACTGACCAATTTTCCTTTTACCCGATCACACTTATTTAATAAGAAGTCTCATGGTTAACTTACTCAGACCGCCCAGTGTTTCTTCAAGTTCTCGCTTCGGTACTGTAACTGGTTTGTGGAGGCAACAGTCTCTTTACGACAGGAGGGCGCTTAAGACTGGTATCGTCCATTTCGGGCCAGGTCGTTTTTTTAGGGGGCATCTGGCCTACATTATACATAACTATCTTGCACAGAAGGATTTCCAAGAGCAGAGATGGGGGATTTGTGGGGTTAGCCTCAAGAGTCAACAGACCATTACTAGGCTGAAACCGCAGAGATTCCTTTACACTTTGACCAAACACTCTAGTTGCGCTCAAAATCGTGAGGAAGCGCAAGTTATCGGTTCTATCAGGGAAATAGTTAATGGTAGAGACAAGTGCCAGTATGTGCTTGAAAAGATGGCGTCTCCTTCTGTGCATCTGGTGACTCTTACTATTACTCAAGGAGGCTACCATCTAGACAAGAATTTTAATCTCGACACCACGAATGAAGACATCGCGCACGATTTGCGAAATCCTTCCACTCCAACTACTGCAATTGGCTTTATCGTAGAGGCGCTGCGACGACGACGCGATCGCAAAATGACCCCGTTCACCACACTTTCTTGCGACAACCTCCCAAGAAACGGGGAAATCCTGCGAAAAGCAGTGCTAGCTTACGCTGAAGAGATCGATCCTCAACTTGCAGAATACATCAGGGATAACGCCACGTTCCCTAATTCTGTTGTAGACAGGATTGTGCCTCAAGAACAGGAATCCGACTATAACTACCCCAGCCGACTGTTGCAGGTTCGCGATCGCGCACCCATTGTAACCGAACCATTTTGGCAGTTTGTCGTGGAAGATAAATTCACAGGCGATCGACCCAAGTGGGAAGATGCGGGGGTGATTATGACTAGCGACATTACTCCCTTCCTGTATATGAAGTCGAGATTCTTGAATGCAGTACACTCCTTCATAGCCTGTTTAGCTGTAAGAGCAGGTATAGAGTATATGCACGAGGCGATCGCCCTACCGGAATTCCACTTGTTTACTCGGCTTCTCATGGACGATATCGCCGCAGCAACACCAGTGCCTCGCGAGATGTGTGAACAATATATGGAACAGGTGTTACTAAGGCTGAGTAACGAAGATCTTCCCGATACTACTGAGAGAATCTCTTCAGAAACAGCGAGGAAAGTAGGCAAGTATATATTTCCAATACTTCAGGATGCTTATAGGCGAAAAGTCAGCATGAAGCGGATTATACTTCCTGTTGCGGCGTGGCTTCTTGCAGTCAGAGAAGAGGCGAGCGAGTCTGGTCAACCCTATTATGCCAAGGATACCCAAAGCGCCATTACAGCCATTCAAAAAGGCGCCGTAATTAGTGGGATTCTGGGATTGGACAATTGCGAACACACAGAGGTCGTAGATAATGAATGCCACAGGGCTTTGCAATATCTCCAGACCCACGGACTATTGACTACGCTTAAGAATTACAGTGAGGGAGGTCTTTTAAATGAAACAGCTTCAGCATGATTTGGTGGTGCTTTTCGATCATGACGGAACTGTTGTTGACAGTGAAACCATAGCACTTAAGAGCGCCTGGAGGCTGACAAATGAAGTGGCTCGGGAGTTCCCTACGGATCAATACTATGATCTTGAGGACTTTGTTAAAAGCTTCGCCGGGAAACCCTACAGGGAAATACTCAAAAAGCTCTACCCAGATTCATTAACCAGTCTTAATGAGCGCGATATTGACCGGCTAGTGGCTGAAGAAGAAAAGAGAGCGATCGAACGGCTTACTATAGAGGCAAAAGCGACGGTCGGAACGCCCCAAGTGCTGTCTTCCCTGCGCGACGACGGAGTTAAATATGCACTTGTAAGTAACAGCAGCTTACAGCGGCTGACTGCTTGCCTTGGTGCTGCTGCCCTGACTGAGTATTTCCCAAGCGACCAGGTATTTAGCGCCCACGACTCTCTCCCGGTTCCACGTCCCAAGCCACTTCCTGACATCTACCTATATGCAGTGAAGTGTCTGGACGCAGAAGTTTCGGGTTGCGTGGCAGTTGAAGATTCTATCAGTGGGGTAAGGTCTGCCGTTGCCGCTGGAATTGGGCAGATTATCGGTTATGTAGGGGGAACTCATATAAGCGAGGATGAACGAAGCAGCCGTGCAGATGCTCTTGAGTCGGCTGGTGCCCACCAAGTGATCGAGCGGATGGAGGATCTTATCGGTCTATTATCAGCAACCCCAGTCTAAATAAACAGGGCATGAGGCACTGAAATCTGATCGTTTTCCAACCCTCCGCACCTACAACTTCTTGAAGTACCGGGCGATTGGTAAATCAACCTGGTGCGATCGCTGTAAGGTTTTCCACAATGCCTCAATCTGTTCATAGGCAGTTTGCGGTGACAATTTAACTCCTGTTTCTCACCCGACGATAAAGCTGACTCGTTGAGAAAATTCCTGGAGATTAGCATTAAGAAACTCTCTCAAAATGGAAGGACAAATTTGAGAAGCATCGAATGATCAATTAATTGGCAATGGATAAACGCCAGCAACGACGATACCAAAGCAACGCGCAAGCCAACTTAATCATACCGAGATAGTTACAAGCTTTCTTGTCATAGCGCACTCAGATAGCTTTACACTTCGAGAGCCAACCCAGAGTGCGCTTTACAAGCCAACGCCTTGCAGGATAACGGTGCCCATCACCCGCCGCGACCATCTTTGATACTTGCAGATAACCTCTCGGCGGTCGGTGTGCATGGGTGTTGTTAGGTCGCTAAAGCCTTGAGATAACAGAACTGGTTAGGTCTGTTAGTAAAAGATGTTGGGTTGACGTAAAGAAACCTAACCTACAAGAGCGATTACTGGTGTTATGTGCGGTCACTGCTTATATTCATTGATGTCGGTATCCGTAACATAAATCACCACTGGACTTGTATCTTTCCCGTCGGTTGTTACGATCGCATCTCTGCACCCTATTGTTTCTTTGATCTTGGCATCGGCATCAGCCAGGGTTGCGCTCTCGGACAGGAAGATTACTATAGGCTGAGCTTTTTCTCCCTGTTCATGTCGCCAGTCAAGGTAGTTCTTTAGTGTTGGCGGTGGCGAGACTGGATCACCCCCTTGATCCCTCTGCGGATTTGAACCTTCAGGCTGAGACTGCACTAAAAACGCTGATGCATTGATCCTGTAGACCATGTTGACATATTTTTTGTCGGCGTCAACCACAATGACTCTATATCGATTTCTAGACTCTAGCTCGTTAACAACATCTTGCAATGGCTTGTTCATATCATCCTGACTGAAGACAAGATCGTTTGCCAGAGCCTTCAAGGGGATCTTTGCCAACGTGTTGTCTGGCAGCGGGGGTGCTGAAACAAGGCCACTGTTAGCTTGCTGCAATACAGCAGCAGTAGTCCGATCCGTGGCCCTTGAAGCAGCCTCAAAAGCATTGCGCGAAAAATAAAATGCCAGAATAGTGCCTACCCAAGTTCCGTACAGAGGGAGGGTTGAATCCATTACTCGTCCTGAAACAACCCCTCTTTTTTCACCATTTTCCGCCGTGGCAATTACCACGACTGATATACTGAAGACAGCTATTATCGAAGCGAGAAGAACCCCCAAGGCAATCCTCTCCCTATTTCGGGAGTCAGATTGCTCTTTCAACATAATCCCCTCTCGAGTGGTTTGGCTTGGGGGCTGGCTCTGGGAAGTTAGATCAGGGGACAGAGGAGCAGGTGTTGCCGTGGCTGGAGGAAGGGGAGAAGTATTAGCCATGAATATCTAGTATTGTAAAACTTCGTTGAGTTTATAAGCAATTATAAACAATGGTAGTATGATCTTATCATGGTGGTCGAGTGAA
>NZ_JAUBPT010000170.1:0-16942 GCF_036700905.1 Microcoleus sp. S13_C3
TAGCTTTATTCCTGAACCTTGGCCAAGCCGTTCTCACTTTTCTACGGCTTAAATTTTAAAAACCTACCCCTGAAAGCTCCCCCACTCCCCATTCCCGTTACCTATTCCCGCAGCTCCGGCTCCAATCAAAAAGCAGAGCGACTTTTAAGAAGCCGAGTAGTTCGGGCTGTTGGCGGTTGTCGCTGTTGAAATCTTGTTCCAGGGTAGTTGAATTCTTCTCGTGCAATGCGGCTCAGCTCGACAATCACAGACAAGTCTACTCCGGCTCGTGCTGCAGCATCGGCCGCCGATAGATTCTGATTTCTTACCAGAGCTAAAAATTGTCGCACGCTGTAGACTACCGGGTCGTTGGCTGCTGTATAGCCTTTTTGAATGGCAATCAGCAATCCTTTTTCGACATCTGATGCTGCGGGTGCGCGACCTCTATCAACGTTCACAGTCGGCTCCATTCTTGGGGTGACGGGAGCGATGCGAATTCCTAGGTGTTCTGGTTTTTTGTTGGCGGGAACGATGTTGAAGTTGTAAAGTCGCTGTTTCCCTTTTGAATCTACAGTTTTGATTGAAAGGTTAGTGATGGTAGCTGTGGTAGCTCCCGGAAAATTGAGCGCTTGAATGGGACGCAAGAAAACAGTTTTGGCTTGGCCGCTTGCTAATTGTGCGTCGGTGCTGAAAACTATTTTTGAGGGGTCGGCAATTAAAACGTAGGCGACAGCTTCATCGGTTGAGCTGAAGTCGATCGCACTCGCGCGACCGGGATAGACTAAAATATCGATCGCACTATTGACGGCAATATCTCGACCCACAGTTTGATAGCCTGTTACTCTTGATTGAGCAAAAGCACAGTCGGGGTAGCTTGCAGTAGCGAACACTGCTGTGAACAAAAGCCCTCCGAGGGAAAGCATTCTTGGGGATTGGATGCGATTCGTCATGGCAGTTATTCGTTGATGTTGAGAAAATTGTTGACAGTAGAAACGGGGATTTCCTTTACTAATCGCCGCAGTCGCGTTGGGGCGACTTAACCGTTTACCGACGGCTCGGTTATCGGTAAATGTTGAGAAAGCTGTTAACAGTAATAGAAACCGGGGTTCCTTTATTAACCACAGCTACATTAGGGCGGTTTAAAAGTTCTTCAGTTGCTCTATCGGAGCGGCTTTCCATCCGTTTTGCCAGGGGGCTGAAAAAGCCATCGAGGACGGCTGACCAAATTTGGGGGTCTCGACTTTCAACGGTGGTTGTACTGCCCCCAAACCCACCGCTAATACTGCTAGAACTCCTGACTTTAGGTTCTGCGAATACTTGCCCGACTCGTCCAACTCCCGACAGCACTGCGGTGAGCATATCTTGTCCGGCAATATCGGAACCGGGGTCGAAGTAGCCTGAAGCAATCAGCGGCCCTCCGCCCGCTCCTGCAATCAAAATTGCGCCTTCTGGAATGGGCTGCTGTTTAATCTGACCGTTTGTATCTGAGTAGACAATCGCCACAGCACTAGCTTGTACCATGCGATTGGTTTTGCTGACGGTGCTGGCTTTGGCAATGACAACTGTGCCGGCTGGAAAAGCAATAAAGCCGTTAGTTGCCGTTACGTTGTCTGTGAGGGTGATGGCAAATTTGTCTCCCTGCTGTTTGTTTGAGCTTTCATCCCACAGCAGGGGAATCGAAACTACGCCGTTGGCTGTGGTGCCCAGGGGAACCTGAGCTGTTTGGGAGGTTGAGCCCGTTTGGGGCGTGCGGTTGAGAATGCCTTTTACCCCTGGAGAGTTGACTTGTTCTGCGGTTGGGGAATTTGTTAAGGCTTCGGCTTCTGGAGCAGTTTCTGGGGAAAGGGTTTGAAATTCTGTATCGGGCAAGGATGTTTGGGACTCGCTCAGTCGAGTCGCAATCTCGATTGGGTTATCGGTAAAATCGGAACTTGTTTGGGGAGAAAGGGCAGCCGGAGTTAATTGGTTAGTCGAGTTTTGGGAGTTGTCGGTGGTTTCGAGGCTGTCCTCTCCATAAGGAAACTCCGGGTGTAGCCTTTCCCCGGTGACGTTATTTGGGCGGTTATAAAATTCTTGTGGGATTTGCTCGAAAGAAACGTATGAGGGTTGCGACTTTTGGTTGCCGATATTGACTGTTAGGAATTCAGTTGTGGGAGCTGGCTTTGTCAGAGCGGCGGCGGTAGCACTTGTTGTCGCTGGAGTGCTTGGTGTTGCACTCACGGCATTCGCTATTCGGTTAGGGTCAAAATTTCCCCTAATTTGTCCGAGTTGGGCGAGTTGGTTCCACCGCTCAAACGGGTCGATTTTTTCGGATGTTGGAGTTGGAATTAAAGGTGGGGGTACTAACGGTTTGAGTATGGGGGCCGGTGCGGGTGTTCTTGAGGGTACTCTTTGAGGTATGGGTGCGGGTACTGTTACCGTCCTCACTACTGTTCTGGGTGCGGGTAGGGGTTCGCGTAGAGGAGTAGGTGGCTCTGCAGCGCTCCGGGTAGCGACTAGACGCGGAGTTCGCGGAGTTCGCGGGGCCCTTGACGGTTTGGGCGACGGTTCTGTTTTGGGTTTTGCGGTTTTTTGCGGTTTTTCGGCTAACAGTTTTTGTTGGTCTTGGTAAGCTAATTTAGCCAGTAACTCCGGTTTTTCATCTTTAATGGTGCCAGAAGAGCTTTCTTTTGGTGTTGATTGTGCGATAGGTTCGCGAGGTGATTTAGGTTTGATAAATTGCCAAATCAGCAGTCCTAGCAATAGTATTCCACCAGTCAACAGCAGCATTGTCACTGCTCTAGGAACGCCTCTTTCGGAAACAGGCGGGGGCAGTGGTCTTTCCTCATCTTGAGCGAGTTGATATTGAGTTTCAAGTGTTAGGGGTGCATTGGGGTTGAAATTAGCAATGAAGTTTTCATCAATATCATCGTCAGAAGGGGAAGGGTTTGGAGAAGGGGAAATAGGGGAATTGATGTTATCGTCATCATTATTAGGGGTATATTCACTTGATGCAGTTGTATGATTCATATTGGCTGTAGTGGTACTATTATCAGGAGTGGTATTAATTGGATTTTCGGTTAATCCATTTCTTTTGTTAATCATGGCTTTAGAGTTGAATGTGTTGTGTTGAACTGTACATAAAAAAGCCAAGAGAGAAGACTTCAAGCAAAGGGATTAAACATACTAAATGTTTAAATTATTTAGTTGTTACGGTAGGTTTTTAAATTTACCCACTTGCCGGTTCGTCCCCTTTCCATGTCTCTTTCCTCTTCTATGGTTTGAATTCGACAATTCGGGAAATTTCTAATCCGGCTGCTCTCAAAGAGTGAATAGTCTTCTCTAATTCATTAGCGTTTTCTTTGAGAGGGGATTTGGGAATTTCTACGGCTTGGACGGTGAAGGTTCGATTAAACTGTTCTCGGCTTTCTCCAATGCCTTGCTCTAGCACTACGCGAGTAGCAATTACATCTATTTCCCAAACACCTCTTTTTATTTCTCTGGGTTCTGAGATGTGAGAGATATAGACTCCAGAGCGGGTTTTTCCTGAATAGATGGTGTTGGGAACGAGTTTGGCAAGTTCGACCAAGGAAGCTTTACCAAACTCTGATTCCATCATCAAGGAACCCATCCAAGCAGTTGTAGGAACTTGGGAACCTTTAACTTTAATGCCGGGGTCTGGGTCATTTGTGCCGGGAATTTTGCCTGACCAAGCCCAGGTTAAATTTACCCAACTGGATACAAAATTTTGGATAATCTTCGGCTCTCTGTACAGTTCATCTTGTTCTGCAATTCGTGCTGCGGTTCCGTCTTTTAACTGGACAAAGGTAACTTTTCTTTGAGATAAGGCTCTCAAACTGACTGTGTTAACTAAAACAGCAATTGTCAGGAGGCAAACAAAGCTTGTTAGCAGGACAAAGCACAAGGCTAAGGTGTTTTTAGATTCAGGGAGTAAGGGTTGTGATTGTGGAAATTTCATATTATCGAAGGGGATGGCGAGATGGGGGATAGAGAATAGGGAGATAGGGAGGGAATGGATTGGGAAACTGGGTTTGAGTAGTGAGTAACAACTCGGTTCGGTGAAGAAAAAGCTATCGGAATTTCCTTCCCCTAGATCAGTTTTCCAGCAATAACGCCGATCGCGTTACTGGCAATATCTGTAAGCTGTTTGGTGCTATTGGCGATCGCACTGTACAAAGCAGTTCCTCCACCCTTGGCTATTAACACGGCTAGAACGGGAGAAAACACAGCTAAAAAGAATAAAAAGGCGATATCTGTAACTAGCTCTGCATCGGATTTGACAATCACTACGGCGACTAAGCCAACGACGATGTTGTAGCCCAATTGCACTCCAAATAACGACATAAATCCTATTAACCAAGCCCAGATTGGTTTTCCTTGGAGTGGCAATAGTGATAAGCCCATTGCCAGAGGCCCGAATAGAGCTGTTAGCAACAATGCTGCTTCTAAAATATTGACAAATGCCCACTGTACTGCTCTAAGAATTAAGCGAATGATGGGCAAGACAGTAGACCTAAAAACTTGTCCTGCAAAATCGCCATTTCCTATATCCTGAAGATTGGCAACATTGCCTAAATTTTCGACAAATCGCTGCAAGCTTTTGAGAGGTACTCCATTTTGCTGTTCGGCTGCCTGGAGGATTTGTTGAGCGGGCTGTTTTTTGCTGTTCCAACATTCCACTAAAGCTGATCCAACTTTGCCCTGACATTCGCTGTAGAGTTTTTCGATTTCTTCTTTGCCAGCACTGGTGAGGTTAACGTCACTCAGGGCCGTTCTGAAGGTCATTTCTCCGACTTGAATTTTCATAATTTCTTGAACTTGAGTGCTGCCTACAGCTTTGATGAATTTGATGCTTTCAGCTAAGACTTTACCGTTGTTGCTGAGAAATACTACAATTACAAGTGGCCAGATAAACATGGCTACTAGCTCTGACCAAGACTGTTTTTCGATGATTTCTTTGCCACTGGTGACAGCGAGGTAAGTAACAGATATTCCCGCCAGAATTAGTCCGAGTTTAACTAAAGCAATCCAGAGAGAGGATTCTTGAGTGTTGAAGGTGTTAAACCAA
Organism: Microcoleus sp. S13_C3; assembly: GCF_036700905.1. Taxonomy (NCBI): domain Bacteria; kingdom Bacillati; phylum Cyanobacteriota; class Cyanophyceae; order Oscillatoriales; family Microcoleaceae; genus Microcoleus; species Microcoleus sp. S13_C3. Next base: position 5,048 of record NZ_JAUBPT010000170.1, read on the forward strand.
ACTAAATTCCAGGATTCGACGGTTTTTTGAGAGACTTCTATGGCGTCAGATAGAGTGTCCAGGGCTTGTCCTGCTGTGCTAGTTTGGGCGATTAGTTGTGTCAGCATTTTTGGAAGGGGAGGGGGAAGGGGAAGGGGAAGGAGAGGGAGAGAGGGGAGGGAAAACAGGGGAGGGGGAAGAAAAAACTAGGTTATTATTAGCTTTGTTCGCTACTAATTAGTGCTAGTTTCGGAGTTGAGGAAGGGGGAGGAGAGGGGGAGGGGGAAGGGGAAGGGGAAGGGCTGAAAAACTTGGGGAAAATCGCGTCATTTTCTACATTGGGGAGCTGATTATTTACAATTTGATAAGTGACAGAAGAAGGTGCAACTCAAAAGTAGAAAATTTATCCTTCCTCTGCCTTCCCCTTCCCCTTCCCCTTCCCCTTATTCACCCAAGGTGATGCCTCCCGGCATTTGAAACAGTCCGGCTTGAGTAGAAGAAGCGGTAGCAGCCGCAGCATCCTGCCGTCTCTGGGCTGTGTTAATTTCGTTGAGTTCTTCTGCCTGTTGAGCGTTGAGAATGTTGGCAAAACTGCGATCGATTTGAGCTTGCTGGCCCTGCATGACTAAGGCACTTTGATTTTCTGCTGATAAGGCTGCTTGCTTAGCTGCGATCGCACTTTGTTGAGATATGTTTCTCATAATGTTCTGTGTGACATCTTGACCTTCTGAATCAGCACCCAATTCCATTGAATTTTGGCTCTCGCGATTAGTTTGCTCTACGTTCTGCTGGACAATTTCTTTCAGAGTCGCTTGCTTTTGTTGAGCTTCTTTACTGAGAGTGGCTTTATTGGCTTCACTGACAGCACTTTCTCTTTCTGCTAGTTCTGCGGTATTCTCTTTGAGGCTGTAAGAATCTTGCGGTCTCTTCTCTAAAACAGCGGATAGTTTTGTCCCTTCGCTTTCGGAGGTGTTGCCGTCCATTATGCTTTTAACTGCTTCTTTTAGGTCTGGAACTTGCAATTCTCCCAGGAATGAAGAGAGGGTTGACTCTATTTCACTGCTAAATTTTTCGACTTTATTTAACAAATTGTCCCAGATGCCTGAGATGCTGTCGGAGATGGTGGAGATGGTATCGGAAATTTCGCCTGTTATGTCGCTAATTGTGTTTTCTATACCTCCTATTTCTTTCTGGTTGCTCAAGAAGTTATTAGCTGATTGTTGGATTTGGCTTTCTATTTGTTGATTGGGAACTGTGAAGCTGGAGCGGTTGAAAGTGCTGCTGTTAGGATTGTTTAAGCTGGGAAGCTGTGTTGCAGTCGGATTGCTGTCAGAGGTTTGAGCTTTTGCTTCAACAGAATTTAGTATTAAGCTCAGCCAAATTGCAGGAATGCCGAGGGCAAGTTTGACAAGAAATTTCGGTGATTTCATCGGTTTTTCTCCGTCTAGCTAGCAATAAGGTCTTGAGGGGATTTGTGTTCCTTGATATCAGTGACTGCATTCTTGCCAATATTGGTTAATGAACGCCCTTCTTTAACGGCTTGTACATATTCAGAGGCAAATTGTTTGAGTGCTAGCAGTTGCCCTTTTAACGTATTGGGATATTGAGCCATCACTCGCGCACGAGCCATCAATTCAGCTTGATTGTTAGCCACACTTGCTAATATCATTTCGCCTGGATAGTATCGGCTTTGCCAGAAACGACCTCCTTTTTCAATTAGCCAATTGGAATAAAGGTCGGCAGCTCTGGGAAGGAAAGCTTCTGTGGCATTCTGGCTAATAATTTCAGCCGGATATCCCAAATTTTTGATCCAAGAAGTGGCTCCGTTTGATGTCAATCTTCCGGTAATTCGATACACCATGTTTTGCATAATCATAGTTCCCGCACTACAATCGCAAATACTGTCGATATCTTGGGATAGCAAGAGCACTGAAATGCCATTTTTTCTACCCACTGCACAGAGTTCGCCTACTACTTCAGCAAATCCATCTTTTTTAAACAAAATCGAAAGTTCGTCTCCGATAAATAGGCTTTTAGGGTGAGAAAGTGCGTTGCGGATGCAAGCAGCGTGGGCGTTAATGGCCATTAAATACTGGTCTTGTTCGTTGCCCAGACCGCTAAGGGCAAAAAACTTAACAGCGGGTTCGGGTGAAAATGTACTCGGTCTGCCAATTGCTTTCCCTAAAGGTGAGGCTAGTAATGCGTTGCATTGAGTGATAATTTGGTTGATGGCAATGCGGTCGAAGTCGGTAAAGTTTTGTAGGTTTAGTTGCTCTTTTGTGCAGAATTTCAGGAGGTTTGTGAGGGTTGGCATTTCTTGCCACGCGGTCGATTTCCAGCCTTTTTCAAAGGCAGTATTGTAGCGCTCGATAATGTCTGGGTCTTCCAGAAATTTTTTCAGAGTTAGCAGCAAAATGGCATCGACTCGCTGCGCTAGTTTGGGGTCGCGGACTTTGCCCATGCTGATAATAGTCAGCGCTTTTCTGATAAACTCTTTCCATTGGTCTAGTCGGCGCGATCGTTCTTCTCTATCAAAGCGTCTCAAATCGGGTATTTCGAGTAGATTCGAGCTGCCAGAGGTGATGTCGTAGTAGGCACCGTCGTCGCCTAACAGTTTCACTGCTGTCTCAAAGGTACTGCCGCTTCCTGCGGAGATGTCCATACCGACTACTGGGATATTAGCGGCTATTGCATCGGCTGCAAATCGCCATCCCAAAACACTTTTACCGCAACCAGACTCGCCTGTTATAACGGCGCGGCTGGTTTGGTTGTGCATGAGGTCAACGTACACGGGTTTGCCGCCTTTGGTGATGAATTCAACTCCTTTTGAGTCGATGTCCCTTACAGCAGTTAAGGGCAAAATACCGGGGACAGTTTCGGTGTCTAAGGTGAGGCGGCGTTCGTTAATTAGCGAACTGCTGTGCAGCAGCCAGCTTACAGTAATGGGCAAAGTTTCTAGCCACAGTTGCCAAGCAATGTTGCGCTCTCTTAATACCTTGGCAGAGCCGAAGCTGTGGGAGAGCATTTGGCAAGCGTGTGTTAGTTGCTCCGGCGTTGGTCGGTAGACTAAGAAGGTGACAGCAGCGTGAATTGCTCTTGCACCTTTGTACATTTTTTTCTGGGCTTCAAAGGATTCTTCCTGTTTGACTTCTGCTCCTACATCGCGACCTTGACCTTTTTCTAAAGCGCGTTTTTTGGCACTTTTTGATTGTTTAGCTTGCCTTGCTAAGTTGTCTTGAATAATAAAGTTGGGAGCGGCGCTAATTTCGACAACGGCTTCAGTATCGCGGACGTAGCTGTTGCTCATAATTTTCCAGAGCCATTGCAGTTGCTCTCTGGTATTGAGCCAGCCGCCGGGGCCCTCTTCCATTGTTAGCACACCGCATTCTGCGTTTCTGCCGGGGAGCAAAATGCGTGAGCTAGCTTTTCTGTGTTCTGGGCAGCTCGAACGGCCGCTCATACCTTCAATTAAAATGGTGCAGGCGTGTTTGTGACTGTTGAGGGTTTCGGTTAGTTTGTAGTCCGACGCGGTTTCTTTTAAGGTGAGAAGTTGGGGAATAGGGGGTACGGGTGCGCTGTTGAATTTTTGCCACAGCCATCCCCACAATGCTTGGGCATTCATGGGTTGAATTTCCAGTCCAATTTTGGTGTTTAGCAAGAGTTCCCACCGGATATAGCCTTGCTCGAAAGCGTCGAGCAGCAGTTGTTTGTAAAAGCGTTCAGAGTAGATGCGCTGGTTGCCTGTAAATTGTGCAGCAATGCTGTTGGCTGTGTTGATAATTCCATTGATGAATTTACTCAGAGGGTCGTTGGATTTGGAGCCAGATTGAGCGTTGAATGTCCAAGTGCAGAAAATAGTTTGGTTCCACAGTTGTCTGGTGCCTGCTAAGTTGAGTTCTTGAATGCGTTTCTGTTCGTTACGAACGAGTACAGAAATGGGTTTGAGGTGACAGTTATCAGCCAATTCAGTTAACTGTTGTTGGCGAACGCAATCGCTGCTGTAGCAGCCGGTGTGAAAGGTCATTTTTTCGCCTGGGGGAATGTCTTTTAGCCCTTCTTCTAAGGCTGTGGCTGCATTGTTTACTTCATGACGGTAGAGAATGTTGTGAAAGCCAGCCGTCTCGAATCCGAATACAATTTGGTATTGACTGCCTTCATTCAGTAAGTAACCAGAAACTTCTCGACCATCCTTTTTGATAGTGACTAAACACAGGAGGTTTTGGTAGTTTTGGAAGGGCATAAGTCGGCTGTTACCTCCTTGTTGAGTGGGAGCAACTTTGGGTTTAAGTTTGACTCGGACTTGTGAATCGCTGATTCGGTGGCGAATCGGGTTTGGTCGGTGTTGGGGAACGGGAGAAAGGTATAAAAGATTACCGTTGTACCACTCATTCCCCGGCGGAGGTCTAAACCTGTCTACAAAAAGGTGAGGTTTGTTACCTGTCAAGAGCCACCAGCTTACAATGAGCCAGAAAGTAGTGATGAAAAACCAAGGCATTCCTAAGCTGAATAGGCCGTTGGTAAGGATGTAGGAAATTACAGTGATTAGCATCCAGGGAATTAACTGTTCCGCTGGAATGATGCCGATGCTGGCTTGTTTGCCGAGAATCTTATTGACAGAAATAAAGTCTTTATCTGGGTCTTTGAGCATAATTTAAAGGGCTTTAGATTTGAGGTTGAGATGTGGGAAGACAAACCCTTCCCCTTTGGATAATTAAGCTCCACCTCCGCCACCGCCATTGCCAATGAAGAGGAAAGTTATTACGTCAATGGCAATTACAATGGCAAAAGCTAAGGCAACTTGAGTCACAATTGGTCGCCAGTCATTGCCTTGTTGCGCTTGGTTGTAAGCAAAAAGAGACGCGGCTGCTACTAACAAAAGGAAGGCTCCGCGAATTAAGTTGAAAATCAGTTCGATGACTTCGGCATCAATAGCTTCACCTCCTGCGGAAGCCGCTCCTTCTGCTAGCTCAGTCATAAATTCTTCTAAGCCGGAGAGGAAGATGGCGTTGGCGGGGGAATCGAGCACGGAGCACAGTGCAGTGGAGGTAATGATGGCAGTAGCAACGTGCCAAAATCGAATTTTGCAGCCGATATATTGCTCTACAATTGGAATTGCTTTAGCGGTGTGCCACAAACTCAAAAAGACTATACTGGAGCAGCCTAAAGTTGCAATTAAGAGCGGGTCGTGAAGGCTGAAGTAGATGAGTGAGGCCAGGCAAATGCCGATGAAGGGAATGTCGCCCAGTTTGATTTTCTGTTGTTTTAACCAGCGTAATAATGAGTTTTGATTTCGTTCATGTCTTGTTTTGTCTAAGTAAGTAGCCATGTCACTTGCTCGCTAAATGTATTGCTTAAATGCTAATTTAAGCTGCATCTACTGCCTGCAAAATCACCAAAAACGGTGATTTTCTACAGTGACAGTGACCCCCTCCAAATGGAGGGTGCAAGTGAAAAAAGTTATTTCAAATTTCCATTTCGGTCTCAGTTTTTCTCGCTTCCTGCTTGTTGGAGTTTTGGTTTGGAGCAAGTTGCTGTTGGGAGAGGAGATTTTCAACTACTTCTGGTGGAATGTCGCACAGAAGTACCTCAAGATTACCTTTTTGGAGGCTGGCTTCAAAAACTATCTCGCTGTGAGAGTTAAAGCCTTTGACAGTACCCTTCGACTTGGATTTATCGCTGAATTCGACTTCAAAGTCGAGGCGCGAGCCTTGGGAATCGGTAAAGCTGACTTCATCCTGACCGCTTCTCTTGACCATTTCAGCTAGACGTTCTTGGTTGAGAGCTTGTTGAAAAATCTTTAAGCGGTCGAGTTCTTCTTTTTCTTCAGGTTTCAGGAAGTCGTTTGTCACTTTCCATTCTCCTGTTTTATCCTGTACTGCTGAAAACATTTCCTCGCCTTCCTTAGTTTTTAAGCTAACAGCGGTAGAGGAGTCAAGATTCGTGACATAAAGTTTGGCTTCTCCTAAATCAACTCCATCTTCTAATGCAATGCCTTCCGCATTTGCTTCTTCTTCCGCTAGGTTGTAAATTTTCGCCAGTGTTGCTGCAAGTTGGGCATCCTGAGTAAAATTTTGGGCTGTCACAGTGATTTTTTTAGCAGTAGCGCTAGCGCTGCTGCTAGCTGGGATTGTTGATTCTAATGAAATTTTTTCACCTATTTCTGTTGCGTTTTGTACGAATTGGTCGCTGAAGGATGGAGTTGAGCTGTCGGGCGGTTCTAATTTTGCATCCCCAGCTTGAACGCCTGTCTCGCTTTTTTGAAGAGAAAGTTTGTTCTCTAAAGCTTCTATTCGCTCTTCTAGGGTATCTAGTCGCTTTTCAAGTCGGTCGAGTGCTTCATTTATTTGTAGGAGCTGTTCTTCAAAACTCGCCTCTGTGTCAATCTTAATAGAAGCCGTTTTTTCAGAATTGTTGTCTCTCACACGACCGGAAATTTTATCAACTTTTCCGTGGACTTTGCTAACCGCTTTAGCTAAGAGCATACCGGGTGTTGAGACAAATTCGGCATCCGGTTCAGGTAAGATGTTATGTTCCGGTTCTGGCTCCGGTTCAGCTATTGGTAAAGCTTCGGATTCGACCATTGCATCTGCAACTGAATCCGCTTCAACCAAGTTGGTAACCCGCTGCGAGAGCGAGTCAGCTCGCTGGCTTTGAGCTTGGAGCCTTTTGACAATACCGGCAACTTGGCGCTCTTTTCCAGCCCCAAGAGCAGCTTCTATAATTTGAGAAGCTGCTTTTTTCCCCATCAGAGTAGCGAGAACCGCAACTTGACCGCTCAGGCCGCTGACAGTTGTACCTTCTACCTCACTTCCAGAAATGGCTGTTCTACCACTAACTTGTACAGCAGCATCGAGGATACTATCGATGTTCTGGTCGTTTGATTTTTTGCCTTGAGGTTGCTGTTGACTCGTTCTGGTTTTTGAAGGTGTGCGTGCTAAGGATTCAGCAACTTCTACCGCTTCATCTGTCTGAAGTTTTCTTTTGGCTTGGGATTTAGCTGATAATTCTTCGTCTTCCAAATCTTCTCGCTCCGAGTTTTGAAGGTGGCTTTTAGTTTGAGGCTTAGCTTTAGGTTGAGGTTTTTTGACTTCAAACTCATCTAACTCACTTAGCTCATCTCTCGGAGAGCGGCTTAAGGCTTTAGATTTAACCAGTGGTTCTTCCGACTCCAACTCCTCTACGTCATCTTTTCGGGGTCTTCTTTTGGTTTGAGAGTTGGGTGATGGCTCGTCGTCATCCGAATTTTCTATTTCATCTTTTTTGGATTTGATATTGGCTTTAGATTTCGATCTGTGCGATGGTTCATCATCTTCTAAGTCATCTAGCAAATCGTCTTTTTTAGACTTGTTTGCCGTTTGAGATTTAGATCGACGCGAGGGTTGCTCATCCTCTAATTCATCTAGTAAATCGTCTTTTTTAGACTTAGTTACAGATTTAGATTTCGCTCTGGTCAAGGGTTCTTCATCCTCCAATTCATCTAGTAAATCGTCTTTCTTAGACCTTGTTTTAGTTCGAGGCGAATCGAGTAATGCTTCAATTCCTGTTTTAGTAAATCGGTTGTCGTCCGGCTCTCCCAAGTGTTCCATCATGTATTTTCCTGTGGTAGAGCCGTACTCAGGTCGATCGCTCAAACTGAGGACGAGTCCGTTGTGCTTGACCTCCACGCTAATGCCAGGTTTGCCGTCTGCTTCCGTTAGTTCTTCAATTGCATCGGCAAAATCTTCTACGCTGGTGAGTCCATTTTCCTGGCAGTAATCTAAAGCTTTCTCGCAGCGATTTCTTAGGTAGTTGAGGATTTTCTTGCCCTCCGCTGTGTTAGGGGTGATGTAGTTTCCCTGGCTTCGGCTTCGGTATGCTGTTTTTGTAGCCATAATCTTTGTGGCGGGGTGAGTGGATATTTCCCATGAAATTCGAGCAGTGTGGCTAGTGACTTCACTCGGAAGAGCGGTTTTTGGGAGTTAAACTGACCCCCTCCAATCGGAGGGTGAAGGTATTAATTAAGCGGAAGCAAAAGAAGTGTCATATCATGTCCGTCAAAATACCCATAAAACCGCAGGCTTCAATGTGTGTTGTACGAAAGTCCTCAAGGGAGGTCAAAATCGAAGGTCTCTTTTCTTGCGTAATTCGACTTTGACCTCCCACAAGCAAGACATATTTAGACAACACGTATTGAAAAGGTTTGCGCTTTTTCTATGATTCGCATGAGCGGCTATTTGTAAATTCGCCACAGCCAAGTAATAGAATTGCAATTGTGGTATAGTTAGCGGACATAATATGACTTTCTAAATTACGTTAAAGTTGTGCGTCGGCAACTCTATTTTTTGAGGATGTGGCTGCTAATTCAGCATCTACTTTTAAGAGGTATTTGAGAAAGTGAGCGCTGCTGTTTTCAGAAAGCTTCTTAATGATTTGACCTGTTTTCAAGTCAGCAGCCAAGACCGGATTATCAGCTTCATCTCTGACTAAACACCTAACATTATTGCGAGATTGGCTAATAAAAGCTGTCCAGTTCCCCACAGGGATTTTAGTTTCTCCAGTTTGGTTATATGCTTCAGAAATCGCATCTTTCAGCAATTGTGAGAGGTGGGCGGGGCTGGCAGCAATGTCTTCGGGTTGAGACGGTGGTTTGTTTTGGGTAGGGGTTGGCGATACAAGCGATCGCTTTTGACAAGTGGTTGGCGATACGGATTGCGATCGCTCTTGACAAGGAGTTGGCGATACGGATTGCGATCGTTCTTGACAAGGAGTTGGCGCGACTTCTGAAAGTTCCTCAACTGATTCAATTAGTTGCACAGAGCTAGGGTTGATGTTTAAGATCAGAGCGCTGCCTTTATGCGAGGGTTCAATAGTGGCCTCAAAGGTAGTGCCGATCGGCAATTTAGGTGAATTAGCAGAGAACATAGCTAATTCTTGTCCGTCAAGGAGGACAATAGGGCTGCCGTCGCGCCTCGAACCGCTACCGCTAACAGAGCCAACCTCAAAAGTCAATGTTTTCTGCCTCCATTTTGGACTGCTAAAGTCAACATCTTTCAAGTCATTGTACTTCTGTCCAATCAGTTCAGCTCTGTCAAACTGAAAGCTTTGCAATTGCTGGCAAATTTCATCCGTAAACAGGTTGAGAACCAATGCTGCTTTAGGTGTTTGGTTTTGGGACTCAAGCCAAGTATAATCAGCAGGAGCTACAATGCGTGAACTGACATCTTTGGTGCGACCAAGACCATCGCGGTAAGTTAAGTCTAAACTGTCGATGTCGTTGGCATTCCCGCCAAACTTCCTCTCAAGAATTCCCACCAGTTTGTCGCTGGGTTCAATTAAGGCAAAATTGACCATTGGCAGGCTCGGATGCAAAGTTGCTTCATATTTAATGCCTTTGCTGTCTAACAATTCTTTCCAATGTCCAGCTAAGTCTTTGCCAACTGGCTGTCGCTTTTTATCCCTGACAGTCTTATTGCTGCCGTCGAGTTCAAATTCCTCGAAAGGGACGCTCAGAACGTAAGTGTCTTTTGGCATAGCTTCGTGCAGTCGCTCGTACTCAGGTTCAAGGTTGAATTCAATCAGCAGTTGGCGAGAAAGTTCCTTACAAGCTTTGCGAGGAACTTCTAAGTTGGGATTTGCGGTTTCGACGTGCCACATCGCACTAGCAGCTAAAAACCGTTCTTCAGGGTCAGTCCAAGCTTCGGTCACATCGGCTCTTAAGCTCTCGTATAACTTGCTGACGGCTTCTTTAATTGCCTTAGAATCGCCGCCGCACTCCAAGTGGATTTCGCCCATCCTTTCTCGATAGCGTTCCTTAATATCTTGCGCCCACCTGACATAATGTTTCTCCCAATTTTCTCGCTCATCTAAGTCAGAAGGAGACTCAAACAAGTAGCGAAACTCGTCGCGGTGGCGGCTTTTTAAACGAGTCGGTTCCCACTCTGGGTTAACAGCCTCCCTAGCAATGCAATTGATAGCGGTGCCGTCTCCTATAGGTAATGGCACCGTTTTGTAAAGCCTGGGGTCGTCTTTGTAGTCAAATAAGTAGCTTGGGTGCTGTTCTGACCACTGCTTAGCCTTGGACAGCAGGGTGGGGTGGTGGTCTTCGGTGCGAGTAGCACTTTTGGGACTGTCCACTTCAATTTGCAGGGCATCAAATAGCTTTCCAAGAAGCTGCCGCTTCTGTTGATTGAATAAACTTTCTGGCTGTCCCGGTTCTGCTGCTGACGATTGCACTCTCCCGATTAAGGTAGCCACCCAGCCGATTTTATTTTGGGCGATCGCTACGGCAATTTGCCGCAATTTGGTATACTTGCGATCGCCATTATTATCGGTAGCTTTATTGTAGTCAACTTTCTCTCGCTTCTCAACTGCATCGTACTCATTCTCTTGATTAGCGTGCCTGGTTTCAGAGGCGATGTTGGGCATTCGGGAAGCAGGCGTAATCACTAATTGATCGCCGTCAAAATCGCATTGATGATGCTGCATGGCTTGGTCAGAGCGAATGAAAACACACCCTTTGTACTGCGTTAATTCAGGATGGCTTTTGTTGTCTACTGTGTAGCGGCGGATGTTATCTTTACTGACAATTGGGTATCGGGTAACGATGACTTCTGTGCCGTGTCGCAAGTGGGGGGCAACAATTGTACCGGGCTTGAGGCTTTCACAAGGTTGAGCCATTGCTGAACCGTGATGAATTGCTCCCTTAATTGCTAAGTCTTTCCACTTTTTAGCCAGTTGTTCTTGCATGAAATCGACGACTTTGGGAAAGTCGAGGAGTTGACCGAGTTTGTCGTTCCTCAAAATTGAAATTAGCCGGGATTCGTGGCGCTGGGCTTTTTCATCTGTTTCGTCTTCTAATCCGCTGCTGTCTTCGTGAAGGCTAGATTGAAAAGCAGCTTTTTTGTCGTGCTGCTCCACTAAGTATTTGGCAAGTTGCAGCCGGTTATTTTGCAAGTCAGCGAGCTTTTGGGCTTCAATTTTGGTCGGTGTCGCGATGTCAGCCCCAATAGCTGCTTCGGAATACCAAATCGAAAATTGCCAGGAATTTTCGTATTCAGTTACTTTGGCGTTCCCTCGATTTCCTAGTATAGCTTTGGGAAATTCGTAGTCGCCACAGGGGATAAGTTCAGCTAATTGCTCTTTAGTAACTCCTTTGATAGAGGAGCGATCCATGATGATATCATAACCCAACTCGGAGGTTAAATTAGCATCAGGCAACAGCGTTCCTTTGGCAAGAAAGCTAATTTCTGGAGTGTGGCAGTCTTCTTGTCCCCATTCCTGCATCCAGGCAAATCTGAATTGAAAAGGTCGGTTGTAATTCCCTCCTAATTGTTGGGCTAGTGCCGGTGAAATTTTACCGTGACAGTCTCCGGTTTGCCACTTATGAGCTTTCGCTTTTTCACTCTCATCATCGCTTTGAGAATCAACAATTTTGACTCGCAAGGTTTCGCCGTCAAGGGAGCTATCTAACAATTTGGCTCCAAGGTTGCAACTGCTAACTAGCAGTGAGCCATAGCGACAGGCGTGGTCGGGTTGAGTTTTGAATACGCTCAACAGTTTGGTTGAGAGTTCGATGTCTGCAAAGTACACATTTTTGCCGGAGCTGAAAGCCACTCTTCTGGTAATACCATCTCCGAAATCGATGTTTTTCAGAGGGTCGAAGCTGCTATCATTTGGGTCTGGTTTAACGATGCTTAGGGATGCTAATTCTTCAGGTTCAAAAAGCAGTTCAAGCAGGGAGTTACGCAGCACTTCTGATTCAGCTTGGTACCGCCCCTTTGCTCTACCGTCAGCCAAGGACATATCAAAGACTGGGATTTTTAGTCCTTCCCCAGCTACCCATTCTGTGGAGCGATATTCTGGGGTAAGTTTTCTTCTGCTCATTGATTAGCTCCTGAATCCTAGTTTTTACATTTTTAGGACTTACGCACAGTAATA
>NZ_JAUBPT010000171.1:0-16862 GCF_036700905.1 Microcoleus sp. S13_C3
CGCTTTAAATTCAGTTCCAATTCTAGTTGTTAACATTTCTTTACTTACCTTTGTTTTTTTATACCGACCTACTTATAAACCAAAAAACGGCAACTCGCTGGAATTTGACAGAAGCATTTTAAGCAACAACCTGTACGGCGTAGATTTGCTGCCGGAATCGGCGGAAATTACCAAACTTTCTCTGTGGTTGAAGACGGCCGAACCTGGTAAAACCCTGACGTATTTGGATGATAATATTAAAGCGGGAAACTCGATTGTCGCTGACAGTAATGTAGCAGATACAGCGTTTGATTGGCAAGCTGAGTTTTCCCAGATTTTTGCTGATGGCGGTTTTGATGTTGTCCTTGGCAATCCGCCTTATGTGCGCCAAAAGTTGTTTTCCTCGCTTAAGCCTTACCTACAAGCTAATTACGAGTCTTATCATGGAATGGCGGATATGTATACTTATTTCTATGAGAAAGGATTTAAACTTCTTAAGCCAGGGGGGATTCTTTCTTATATTGTAACTAATAAATGGCTGAGATCAGCTTATGGCGAACCGCTTCGCAAGTTTTTTGCTTATCATGCCGTGTTTGAGCAGATTATTGATTTTGGACACGCTCCAATTTTTGAAGATGCTGATACTTTTCCTTGTATTGTAGCAGTACGAAAACCTGAGCCATTTTCCTCTACATCTGAAACAAAGAAGAAGATTGAGGAGAAAAAACCACAACCTAATTTGCCTGTGATTATTTGTCCGGTTCCCCGTGAGGAACTTGCTAATATCAATCTCACCCAATACGTGCAACAAAACGGTTACGACATTCCTTGGTCGCGCTTTAATGGTGAGGCATGGAGTTTAGAAATACCAAAGGTTGATGAGTTGATGCAAAAAATTCAGCAAGCAGGCATTGCACTCAAAGAGTTTGCTGAAATTAAGCCTTATTGGGGAATATTAACTGGATTAAATGAAGCATTTTTAATTGATGAAGCCACCAAAAATAGTTTGATTCAATCCGACCCAAAATCTGCTGAAGTTATCAAACCATATCTCAGAGGTCAAGATATAAAACGTTGGCACTCCCAATGGCAAAACCTCTGGATGATTTTTGCTCGCCGAGGAATTGAAATTGATAATTATCCAGCTATTAAGTTTTATTTAAATCAGTATCGAAAACAATTAGAACCCCGTCCCAAAGAATGGAATGACACTAGAGATGGTGATTGGGGAGGACGCAAAGCTGGTAATTATAAGTGGTATGAAATTCAAGATACTATTGACTACTGGCAGCTATTCGAGAAACCAAAAATTATATATCAAGAAATTCAATTCCATCCTTCGTATAGCTATGAGACAAATGGTTATTTGACAAATAATAAAGTTTTTATCCTCCCCCAAGACGATTTATATATATTAGCAGTTCTCAACTCACCCCTCATCTGGTGGCACAATTGGCGGTATTTACAGCACATGAAAGATGATGCCCTAAACCCTGCTGGTTACTTGATGGAAAAGCTTCCTATCGCACCACCAACTGACTCAATTCGTGCCGAAGTAGAACCAATTGTCAGCCGTTTAATTGAAATCACCAAAACTAATCAAGAAACTCACCGAGATGTCTTGCAATGGCTGGAAATAACTTATATAATTGATAAACTCGGACAAAAACTCGAAGATTTTTCTGCCCTTTCTTTTGCTGAATTCGTAGCAGAAATCCGAAAGCGAATGCCGAAAACTAAATCCTCCGATCCTCTCGGCGTTGCTGGACTAAAAGCAGTCCGCGAAACTTATAATGAATATGCACCGGCCATTCAATCTCGCAAAGCTGAGGCGTTGAGACTAGAACACCGTTTATCCGACTTAGTTAACCAAGCTTACGGATTGACACCGGAGGAAATAGATCTGATGTGGAAAACAGCACCTCCGCGAATGCCGATCGCCCGACAGATTTGATAGAATGTTAAAGCAGCATCGCTGAGAATGAGTTTATTATAAAAGGCGCTCTAGTTTTTTGTACACTTCATCATCGTTACGCTTCGATTAATCATAATATCCCGGCCGGGGCGGGTTTTTGAGATTATTAATTATTGGCAGGTATTGTTGGTGAACCCGCCCCTACGAACGTAATGACAGAAACACGTTGTTTTTGCGTCGCGGACTATATCATATCAAAAAATTGTGTTTTTTGGGGAATATTTGTTAGACTGGGATTGTGAGCTAGCGAGTCGATAGACCATACTTTGTACGCGAGGTGAATCATTATGCTCCAAGCATTTGAAGGAATTTACCGAAATGGAGTCATCGAACTTTTAGAAGTTCCTGAAAACATTTATGAAAGCCGCGTCCTGATTACTTTTTTGGCTGCGCCATCCATTCCTCGATCGCCTACATTTATCCAGTTTGGAATGTTTGCAGGTTCTCATCAATCCACAGAAGCTGATTTCGAGATTGCCGAGTTTCAAGGGGATACTGACGATGAATTAGATTGGTCATAGCTGCCGATGAAATATGTCATTTAAAAGAGGAAAGCCAATGGTGACGAACCTAAATGTGGATACGGCACTGCTGCAAGAGGCGATCGAACTGGAGCGAGAAATTGCGATCGAAACCTTAGTTGAAATCGCCTTGCGCGAATACATTCAACGCCGCAAACAGCCACAGAATCTCGAACAGAGCTTTGGAGAATCTCTCACTGCATTTCGTGAAAAATATCAACTGCATGAACTGGGTTTAAATCCTGATGAAATTTGGGGAGATATTCGCGATCGAACTTTTGTAGGACGCGAGGTCATCTTTGAATGACGCTGCGTTATTTACTCGATCCCAACATTATCTCCGAACCTGTTCGTCCTCTTCCGAATGCCAATGTGATGACTCAACTAATTGAGGCAAAATCCTATTTTGGATCGATCGCCAAATTATCGTTTGCCAACTCAGCCATCACTTGCTGTAAAGAAAGATTGGGCGGGCGATTGCTGGCAGATTTAGTCTTGTTAATTGCCATTTGTGCATCAATCTCTTCCAGAGACAATACAGGCAAATCGAAAGCATCTCGAAACCATTTAACCAGTTGCATTAACTCTTCAAAAGATGCACCAACAACCGCAACAGGCGCTTGGGCATAACTGATAATGGTATTGTCGCGTTCGTAAAATACCTCGCGAATTGAATAACGTTCTTGGCTATCTCGAAAAACTCGATAAGTCCACATCATAGTTTTTTAACTCTCCTCTCCGCGAAATAAAACAGTATTATTAGGTTTTTCACCGACTCTGACAATACAAACTACTTGAATTGACTGCTCGACATTATAGAAAACTCTAAATACCCCAATCCTTAATTCCCATGCTGCAATATCGGGTGGTTCTCGTCGAAATCGGTTTCTAGTTTCTATCAATGGTTCATAAACCAATTGAGTTTGAATCGCTTCAAATATGATGTTCTGCTCAAATTTTTTGAAGTTCCGCAAATCTCTGAGGGCATCATGTGTAAACTCAATTTCGTACATTATAGCGCCATTCCTCAAATAGCCGATGCAACCGCTTTTTTGCTTTGCATTACATCTACTATACCTACCCCTGGTAATACAATCAATAGTTATCCTCATACAAGTTGCATATCTATTGATCTACTTTACATAACAGATACTAATGGTTAGACTACTGTGAGTAAGCTAAAGTATTTAATTGAGTAGTTATTAATTAATGGTTGTGAAAATCAGGCTTAAAGATGTCAGGACATCAAGATCGATCTCTCAAAACGAGTTAGCTAGAATACTGGAGATGTCGCTGGCTAACATTCAAAAAATCGAGAGAAACAAGGCAAAATCTATTCCCCTGGACACTTTAGATCGGCTGTGTGAGGTTCTAAATTGCGAAGTTGGTGATTTGCTAGTTCGGGTTAGCGATCGAGAGTTAGAAGCATTGTGAGTGAAAACCAACAGCCAGAACAAGTCACCTCTAACCATTCCGTTACCGATCGCTGGCGATGTACAGCAATGGAAAAAAAATATGGTTGGAAGTTGTTACGGATTGAGCGCAACCAAAATAATCCCATTCTCAAGTGGGATTGCATTTTCAATGGCAAAACCGAATTCCCCGATTACCTGGAAGAAACCGAGGAGGATTAACTAATGGGTAGAAAATACATGATTTTTCGTGCCGAATGGACTGAAGATGAAGGGGCAGATAATAGGTTGTTAGCCCACACAGGGGCATACACTGATATTCTTGCAGAGTATTTTGACTCATCCAACGCACCTATCCCCGCACCGGGGTACAGATTGCTGGAGTTTCACAGCGCTGACGGTTCCGGTTCTAGCACCCACTACCGCACTGGAGACTGGGAAGTGGTGAGGGTGGAAGAGTACCCAACAGCAATACCTAATAACGAGTTTGAGGCGATTGTAGTTGGATACTGCAAATATGTCCCCGTCGAAACTCCGCTGATACCCATGCCAAAAGCTCAGGTTTCGATCGACTCTTTTGGAGATGAATCGGCTTATCAAGAATTCCTTCAGAGCGAGGCAGTTAAAGATTACACATTAGTGTAACTTAAGTAGATTAAAAAAGGGGCAACTCGCGTCGCCCCTCATCTATTTAACCAGCTACAAAATTACACTTCCACAGCAATCTTTTGTTCCGAAGCCTCCGGCGAATTCGCTTCACTCGGCGGCACAACTTGCCAGAACTTAGGCAAATATTCCGACCAATTTGCTAAAATCTTCTCAGCTTTCTTGCTGCCGGTTCGATCGCACTGAGCCTCAATCAACTCCTTCAATTGCGCCTCCCCAGCCGCCGTACAAACCCGCTGCATCTTCACAATCTCCCCGTTGACATGAGCCGGGAAACTCCCATCTTCATCGAGGAAATAAGCCAAGCCGCCAGTCATTCCAGCGCCGACGTTGCGACCGACTTTTCCTAACACGACAATTACGCCGCCCGTCATGTACTCGCAGCAGTGATCGCCCGCACCTTCAATGACTGCTTTCGCCATCGAGTTACGCACCGCAAACCGTTCCCCAGCCTTACCCGCAGCCAACAGAGTTCCCCCCGTCGCACCATACAAACAAGTGTTACCGACGATCGCATTTTCGGAAGCATCATAAGTCGCACCAGCAGGCGGTGCGATCGCGATTTCGCCACCGTGCATCCCTTTACCAACGTAGTCGTTGGCTTGGCCTGACAGTACCAGCGTCATCCCCGGCAAATTGAACGCGCCGAAGCTTTGGCCCGCGCTACCAGTGAAGTTGAGGGTGATTTGACCGCTAAAGCCGGTGTTGCCGTGTTGCTGTGCGATCGCACCACTGATTCTTGCGCCTACAGTGCGATCGGTATTCACCAATTTTACACTCTTGCTAACAGTGCCGTGATTGGCGATCGCACTTTGAATCTCAGCATCCGCCAGCAAATCATCGTCTAACACTGGCCCGTTGGTGTGTACGTCGCCGTGGATCAAGAAAGATCGATCGCTCTTAGTATCAGGTAACTTGGTCAAACAATCCAAATTAATCGCTTGAGTTTTAGTTAGTTGCACCCCATCGCGCATTTTCAACAAATCCGCGCGGCCGATGATATCTGCGATCGACTTATAACCCAATTTCGCCAGCAAACTCCGCACTTCTTGTGCTACGAAATAGAAGAAATTAACAACGTGTTCCGGTGTACCGGGGAACCGTTTCCGCAAGTGTTCTTGTTGAGTTGTCACACCCACCGGACAACTATTCATGTGGCAAACGCGAGCCATAATGCAGCCTTCTGCAATCATTGCCACCGTGCCGAAACCGTACTCTTCGCCGCCCATCAAAGCGCCTACAATCACGTCCCAGCCGCTTTTAAAGCCACCGTCAACGCGGAGCAAAACTCGATCGCGCAATTTATTTTCCATTAGCACCCGGTGAACTTCTGTCAATCCGAGTTCCCACGGAGAACCTGCGTGCTTAATCGAACTCAGTGGCGAAGCACCGGTGCCGCCGTCGTGACCGGAAATTTGAATCACATCAGCATTTGCCTTGGCGACACCAGCGGCTACAGTCCCGATGCCGACTTCCGACACCAACTTCACCGAAACTCCTGCTTTCGGATTGATTTGGTGCAAGTCAAAAATCAACTGCGCCAAATCCTCGATCGAATAAATGTCGTGGTGAGGAGGAGGCGAAATCAGCGTGACACCCGGTTTCGATCGGCGCAAATAAGCAATGTACTCGCTCACTTTCGCCCCCGGCAATTGACCGCCTTCACCCGGTTTCGCACCTTGTGCGATTTTAATTTCGATTTGTTCGGCGTTCATCAGGTACTCAGGAGTCACCCCGAAACGCCCGGAAGCTACCTGTTTGATGGATGAAGAAGCTGTATCGCCGTTCTGCAAACCTTTTAAGTGAGGTAGCGTTTGTGAGAAACCTGCTGCGCTCACATCGTTTAGCACTTTGTAGCGCACCGGGTCTTCGCCGCCTTCGCCGGAGTTGGATTTGCCGCCGATGCGGTTCATGGCAATCGCGAGAGTTTCGTGGGCTTCCGGGGACAAAGCGCCCAGGGACATTCCGCCGGTGGCGAACCGCTTGACAATATCTGCTACAGATTCTACATCTTCGACAGGAATCGGAGGGCGATCGCTCACAAAATCCAGCAAATCGCGCAAAGCCGTTACCGGGCGGTTTTCGAGCTGTTGCTTGTAAACCTCGTAGTGATCGTAGGCACTTTCACCATTTTTGTCACCAATTGGTGTCATTTTTGGTTCGGCCCCATTGCCGTTACCGTTGCTTCCTTCTTCCTTCTTCCTAACATCCGTTACATCCGTTACATCCGTTACAGAATCCGTTGCCGAACTTCCTTCTTCCTTCTTCCTTCTTCCTTCGTTAAAAGTAGTCACGGCTTTGTGCAAAGCCTTCGCCATTTCCGGGCTGTTCATGTGATATTCACCACCCCGGCGGTACTGCACAAAGCCGTAATTTTCCAGCTTTTTGAGGTGCAATTCTGGGAAAGCCTGACTGTGGAAAGACATTACCTCATTAGCCAGTTCCGCCACACTCAAACCGCCGATGCGGGAAACAGTGCCTTTGAAACCCAAATCGAGCAAATCACCGCCAATGCCGATCGCCTCAAAGATTTGGGCCCCCTGATAGCTAGCCAGCAGCGAAATCCCCATTTTCGACATAATCTTCAGCAAGCCGTTTTCCACCGCTGTGCGGTATCTAGCTTGAGCCTGTGCCACGGTAATATTGGGAACTTTGCCGTGCTGCATCAAGTTTTGAGTCTTGCTGTCAGACCACCAGGCGCGCACGCTTTCCAATGCCAAGTAAGGGCAAACAGCCACCGCCCCGTAACCAATCAAACAAGCGAAGTGGTGAGTGCTCCAACATTGGGCGGTATCCACAACCAGGGAAGTTTGCATCCGCAGCCCGACGCTAATTAAGTGGTGGTGAACCGCACCAACTGCCAGGAAGGGCGGAATATAAGTACATTCAGCACTCAATCCAACAGAAGATTCGCCTTCGGCCTTCGAGATTCGATCGCTCAAAATCAGAATTCTCGAACCCTCGCGCACCGAAGCAGCCGCCTTTTGACAAAGTTGCTCGACTGCTGTTTTCAAACCAGAAGGCCCGGCAGCAATTTTGTAAAGAGTTGACAATTCGGTTGCGGGGAAAGACTTTTGATCTTTCAAGAAAGACAGTTCAGCGTCGTTGAGTACGGGAGAATCAATTTTCAGCCGCTTGGCATTTTCCGGTACTGCTTGCAGTAAATTGCCCCGCAGGCCCACATTCATCGTCAGCGACATCACCATCCCCTCGCGCAGGGGGTCGATCGGCGGATTTGTCACTTGAGCGAACCGCTGTTTGAAATAGTTGTACAGCAACTGAGGCTTTTCTGACAATACAGCTAAGGGAGCGTCGTCGCCCATGCAGAAAGTCGGTTCCTTCCCAGAACTCGCCATCTCGACGATCACCATGTCCAAATCTTCTGCTGTGTAACCGAAAGCAGTTTGGGTTGCCAACAAGGTTTGCGAGTCAAGGGTTGCTGTTTCGGCAAAAGGCTGCGGCTGCAAGATTTCCCGGTTTTGTTGCAGCCATTCGCCGTAGGGGTGCCGCTTAGCAATGCGCTGTTTTAGTTGCCAATTTTTGAGAATTTCCTTAGTTTGCAGGTCAACTGCAATCATTTGTCCTGGCCCCAAACGGCCTTTTTCGACAATATCTGCTTCGGGAATATCCACAACTCCGGCTTCGGAGGCCACAATTACCAAACCGTCTTTAGTAATGCAGTAGCGGGCCGGGCGCAAACCGTTGCGATCGAGCGTAGCACCTACTTGTTTGCCGTCGCTGAACACCAGCAGTGCCGGGCCGTCCCAAGGTTCTTGAATGCCGCTGTAATATTCGTAAAAATCGACAATTTCTGGATAGTCAGCCAAATCCGGCTGATTTTTGTAGGCTTCTGGCACCAAAATTGTCAGGGATTCTAGGGGGGTGCGGCCGGAGTGCACCAACAACTCCATCACGTTGTCCAAGTTTGCCGAATCGCTGCTTTCGGGATTGACAATTGGGTTAAACGTGTCGATATCAGCTTGACTCCAATTCGGGTGAGCTAAATTCGCTTGCCGCGCCTTCATCCAGGTAATATTGCCCAACAGCGTGTTAATTTCCCCGTTGTGTCCCAGCAAGCGCATCGGCTGGGCTAAGTGCCAGCGGGGCATGGTGTTGGTGCTGAAGCGCCGGTGATAGACGGCAAAGGAGCTTTTATAAGCGGGATTTTTCAGGTCAGGGTAAAATTCTCCCAGTACGGCCGATCGCACCATGCCTTTATAGACGATCGTGCGGCAGGAGAAAGAGCAAGTATAAAAGTCTCGGCGGGTGAAGTTGGGCCGATTTGACAGCGCGTGTCCGATCGTGCGGCGCGCCAAAAATAGATGTTTGTCGAGTTCGTCTCCGGCTAAGTGCGGTGAACTGACAATTACTTGTTCGATTTGAGGTTGATTTTCTAGCGCTTGCTCGCCCAGAACCGACGGTACAATGGGAACTTTGCGCCATCCCACAACTGTCAGCCCGCGATCGGTCAGAACTTGCTCAACCACCTGCCGCGCTATAGTCGCTTGAAATTTATCTTGAGACAAAAACAGCATTCCCACGCCGCAGTTTTCCCGCGCCGGAGGCACAATTCCCTGTTCGGCGAACCAAGTATCCAGCAATTCCCAAGGAATCGCCGTCATTAAACCCGCACCATCCCCGGAATCCGAGTCAGCGCTGCAACCGCCACGATGTTCTAGACAAGTTAAAGCTGGCAGCGCTTTTTGAATAATCGAGTGGGTGGCTTCACCGCTTTGGTTGGCAATAAACCCCACACCGCAGGCATCTCTTTCTTCCACTAACCAGCTTTGGCCGGCGAATGGAGTTCCTCGCTCAGTCTGATGCACGTTTCTGTTTGGATCGATCGTGTTACCCATGTTGATTGAATGTTATTTCCGTGATTGTGTGGTGGATGCGTTTTTATAGCTCGGAGAGAGAAGGCTGCCGAGCGGTGGGAGCCTAGTAAACTTTAAAACAGCACATTGCAAGCTGATTGGATAAAAATTTACGTCGATGCTGCCTGTACTTAGCACTAAAACCCTGTTTGCAGATTTCACATTATCTCGCTCGCATCGCCTCGGAGATGTCTCCTAGAATACCCTGCTGTTAAAAAGCAGTGATTCTTTGGGAAATCGCCGCCCTGCAAATAAATACATTGCTGGCGATCGAGTTTTTTGTGTGTTTTTTTCCTGAGTCCGCAAGGGTAGCCTTGCAGCGAACACAGGTAGATAGTAACTTTAGCGTTATTTTGCTGGCTGCGCTGTTGAGTTGCTTTCGTCAGCGCCCGCAGACACAAAAGCCACCTGCCCGCTCAGTCGGTAGGTGCAATGTAGCAGCGCGGTTCACAACTGGTGAAACCTGTCTTATTGTGAAGTCAACTCTCAAGCTGCGAACATCAAGTTTATCAAAAAATTGATAAAATTTCACCCATTACAGTCAGAGTTTGCGTGCAAGTCTTGTCAGCGATCGTCCATAACCCAGGCTAAGATGCCTAGCCCAAAAAGGTTGACAGTTTTCCACAAGCCTATTTTGTATTTTTTTACCCACAAAGTTTTGTCATATCCAATCCGTTGGCATCGGAATTATTCATCTCTCTCTTCCCTTTCTCTGTATCCTCTGTGTTCTCTGCGGTTTAATCATTCCGATACCACCGGAATGGATATCACTCATCAATGCAGGCTATTTCAAAGATTTCTGACACATTAGGAGCATCTGGTAGAGCCTGCGCCACATTTTTAACCACGCCCCCAAAGGGATACTTGCTTGCTGACAGGATTCGGGGAAAGGCAAAAATTTTAGACCACAGTTCAAACTGCCAGATTGATTGAAGTAAACCTCAAACCTCAAACTCAACTCAACTAACGCTCACAAGCTTGTCCTTGGTAATTTTTGTTTAGCTCAACCGTGAGCGCTTTTACAGATTTGATTGGCATGGGGAATATTTCATGCCTATCTTTTATAAAATAAAGTTAGTTAGCAGAAATAGTAAGACTGGAAAAATGTGCCGAGGGTTATTACGCTCAATTCTGCATACAGGTAGACCGAAGCCAAGTGATATAAATCATGGTAATCCTATTATATGAGAGATATAATTAAAATAACTTGACACTGATTAAAATGGCAGGGCTGTTGAGAAGTTACGCTTTTTTTGTAAGGAACATCTGAGATTAAATTAACCCCACACACTTGTATCAATGCGTGTTAATGACTCAGCAAATAGACCAAAATCTAAAGTAATTTTAGGTCAACGCTATCTCAAAACAAGTATACAAGCAAAAACAACCAAAATATTAAGTCTGGTTTGAAAAGGGGGGTTTCATAATTTGAGCTACAAAGTAGATTAAACTAAATATAGTTAATCAATAGCACGGCCGATAGAGCGAAAATAGTAGATATTAACTCTAAAAAGCTTCAGGCTTGACAGAAGCAATAGGAATAGGTAGGTATGGCTAGCATAACAAATATTTTTCGAGGATATCACATTAACGAGCAAATATACGCAGGCAATCGAACTCTAGTTTATCGTGCCCGTCGGTCTTCCGATCAGCAGCCCGTAGTGATAAAACTGCTGCGAAATGACTTTCCCCGCTTCCACGAACTGGTTCACTTCCGCAATCAGTTTGTCATTACTAAAAACTTAGAGATACCCGGCACTGTCAAGGCATACAGCCTGGAGACTTACCATAACCAGTATGCTCTGGTGATGGAAGACTTTGGCGGAATTTCCTTATGTAGCTACCTCGCTAGTCTGGTGTTCGCCAGCAACGAACCTCTGGAAGGGTTGCCCATTAACGAGTTTCTTCCCATTGCCATTCAAATTGCCAACTCCCTCGATGGACTTTATCGCCACCACGTTATCCATAAAGACATCAAACCCGCCAATATTCTAATTAACCCTGTCAGCAAACAAGTTAAGCTGATTGACTTCAGCATCGCTTCCCTGTTGCCGCGCCAAACCCAAGAAATTCAAAATCCCAACCTCCTTGAAGGCACTTTAGCTTACATATCTCCCGAACAAACTGGGCGAATGAACCGAGGCATTGATTACCGCACAGATTTCTACTCTCTGGGAGTTACATTCTACGAACTGCTGACGAGACAGTTGCCTTTCCCAAGCGAAGATCCGATAGAGTTAGTACACTGTCACCTTGCCAAGCAGCCTATTCCAGTCCATCACCTCAACAAAAGCGTTCCATTGGTGCTGTCTGAAATTGTTAGCAAACTGATGGCGAAGAATGCTGAAGATAGGTATCAAAGTGCGATCGGACTCAAGTTTGATTTGGAAACTTGTTTGTACCAGTGGCAAAAAACTGGAGAAATCGCCTCTTTTAAACTAGGGCAGCGAGATTTGTTCGATCGCTTCATCATTCCCGAAAAATTATACGGTAGAGAAAGCGAAGTATTTTCCCTACTGGCAGCCTTCGATCGCGTGAGTGCAGGAAGCGCGGAAATGATGCTGGTGGCTGGCTTCTCAGGTATTGGCAAAACCGCCGTCGTCAACGAAGTTCACAAACCGATTGTCGCAGCTAGAGGCTACTTCATCAAAGGCAAATTCGACCAATTTGGACGCACCCAACCATTCTCAGCTTTTGTACAAGCTTTTCGCGATTTAATGAAGCAATTGCTGAGCGAAACAGATGCTAAACTTGAACAGTGGAAGACTCAAATCCTGGCAGCATTGGGCGAGAATGCTCAGGTAATCGTTGAGGTAATTCCTGAACTAGAAGGGATTATCGGAGAGCAACCACCCGCACCAGAACTTTCGGGCAGTGCGGCCCAAAATCGCTTCAATCGCTTATTAGAGAACTTCATTCAACTCTTCACAACCAAAGAACATCCCCTCGTCATTTTCTTAGACGACTTGCAATGGGCAGACTCAGCCTCATTAAAGTTGATTCAACTTTTGACGAGCGATCGCGATCGGCGGTATCTCTTTTTAATTGGAGCGTATCGAGATAACGAAGTCAGTCCCGTACACCCTTTGGTGCTGACATTATCCGACATTCAACAAACCGGAGCCACAGTCAACACCATTACCCTCGCGCCGCTCGATCGCTCGGAGTTGAATTGTCTGATTGCCGATACCTTAGCTTGTTCTACAGCATTGGCTCTGCCTTTGACAGAACTCGTTTATCAGAAAACCCAAGGCAATCCCTTTTTCAGCACACAATTCCTCAAATCTTTGCATGAAGATGGGATAATTGAATTTAATTTTGAAGCTCGGTATTGGCAGTGCGATATCGCTAGAGTGCGAACCTTGGCACTAACGGATGATGTAGTAGAATTCATGGCACTTCAGTTGCGAAAGTTGCCAATCAGGACACAGGAAGTTTTAAAGTTAGCTGCTTGTATTGGCAATCAGTTCGACTTGGCGACCTTAGCAATTGTTGATGAAAATTCGCCAACAGAAACAGCAACAGCTTTGTGGAAAGCACTGCAAGAAGGGTTAATTTTACCAGTTAGCGATGTTTATAAATTTTATCAACACTGTAGTAAAGACTTAGCTGAACCAGCCGGCAGGGAAGAGACCACTGACTTATTAACGAGCAATGAACAATTAGCGAAATACAAGTTTTTGCATGACCGCGTACAACAGGCTGCCTATTCTCTCATTCCCGAAGACCAAAAACGCTCGACCCACTTAAAGATAGGGCAACTGCTGTTTAAGGAAACATCGGAAGTCGAGCGGGAAGAAAGAATTTTTGAAATGGTCAACCATTTGAATATGGCGATTAAGCTGGTTAGCGATCGCGTGCAACGGGAAGAATTTGCCCAGTTAAATCTAGTAGCTGGACGAAAAGCAAAAGCCGCAACAGCGTATGCGACAGCCTTTGAGTGCTTGAGTAACGGAATTGAATTATTAGCAATGGATTGTTGGGACAGCCAGTACCAACTCACCTTAAACCTATATGAGGAAGCAGTTGAAGCGGCATTCCTGAGCGGTGAATTTGAACAAATGGATCGATGGGTGCAAATCGTGTTGCAGCAAGCCCGAACCTCTCTGGATACTGTGAAAGTTTATACAGTGCGAATTCAAAGTTACATCGCTCAGAATAATTTACCCTTAGCAGAACAGACTGCGCTGATTGTTCTCAAACAACTGGGCGTGGAATTTCCAGAGAATCCCAGCCCGGAAAGGGTTCAGCAAACCCAGGATGAAACAAAACGCAAGTTCGCCAGCCACACGTTGGAAGAATTGATTAATCTTCCAGAGATGACCGACTCCTATTATCTAGCAGCCCTGCGAATTTTAGGCACGGTTGTATCGGCTTCTTATCAGTCTGCATCTAAATTATTCCCGCTGATTGTGTGCAAGCCAATAGAACTATCTCTCACTTATGGAAATGCACCTACATCTGCTTTTAGTTATGCTTGGTACGGTTTAATTCATGCAGGAACAGGAGGTGATATTGATATCGGCTATCAATCAGGTGAGGTAGCTTTAGGTCTGCTAGATAATCGGAAAAGCAAAGAGCTAAAAACCAAAACCTACAATCTTGTTTATGGCTATGTCCGGCATTGGAAACGCTACCCCCAAGATTCTTTGCCATTTTTATTAGAAGCCCATCAAATTGCCTTAGAAGCAGGAGAATTAGAATATGCTGCCTATGGACTTTACAATTATACGGCGCTTTCTTTCTCTATGGGCCGAGACTTGGCGGAAATGGAGCGGGAGACAGAAACCTTCGATCACGCTATTCATCAGATTCGTCAGGGAAACGCACTCAGTTTCGTGAAAATTTTTCGGCAGGCTGTTTTGAACTTGCGAGGCAAAACCGATAACCCCTGCCGTTTGGTTGGGGAAGCTTATGATGAAGACATCATGATACCGCAGCATCAAGCTAATAACGTGCAGTATGCGATTTGCAGCGTTTATCTCAACAAGTTGATTCTCGGTTATTTGTTTGAAAACTATCAACAAGCGCTGGAAAATGCCGTGCTAGCAGAGCAATATTCGGATGCTCTAACCGCAGGGCTTCAGTATTCGCTGATTTATTTCTATGGGTCTCTAACGTACTTAGCGGTGTATGCAGAGGCTGATGCGGAAAAACAAGCTGCACTCCTAGAAAAAGTAGCAGTAAATCAGGCAAAAAGCAAGCGATGGGCGGAGTATGCCCCTATGAATCACTTGCATAAGTTCTATTTGGTCGAGGCAGAGCGATATCGGGTTTTAGGACAGCAAGTTGAGGCGATGGATTTTTACGATCGCGCGATCGCTCTGGCTAAAGAAAACAAATACCTCAATGAAGAAGCTTTGGCAAATGAGCTGGCTGCCAAATTTTATTTACAATGGGGTAAAGAAAAAATTGCTCAACTTTATCTAATTGATGCCTACTATGCCTACTCTCGTTGGGGAGCTAAAGCGAAGATTGACGACATAGAACAACGCTATTCTCAATTGCTTGCTCCTATTTTGCAACAGGCTCAAGGTCGTTTGTTCGAGGCAATGACCACCTCCAATGACACCTCATCTTCTACCAAAAACCAAACAATTACTGGGAGTACGAGTAGCACAGTAATAGATTTACCAACTGTTATCAAAGGTTATCAAGCTCTGTCTAGCGAAATTAAGCTGGAACAATTGCTCACTACCCTGATGGAAGTAGCGATTCAGAATGCAGGGGCTCAAACAGGAGTATTGATTTTGAAAGAAGAGGAAAACTGGACAATCGCCGTCCACTGTAGCGCTCGCCAAGGCTGTCTTCTGCAAGAAACTATTGGGATAGAGGAGAGCGAAGCAATTCCTCAGACTGTCATTAATTACGTCAAACGCACGCAAAAAACTCTAGTTTTCGATGATGTCAAGACTGAATTAATATTTACTTCTGACCCCTATATCAAGCAGCACCAACCTAAGAGCATCCTATGTACTCCGATTACCCATCAAGGCAAAATGATGGCAATTCTGTATTTGGAAAATAATCTGACGACGGGGGCATTCACTGGCGATCGCGTCGCCCTCCTCAACATCCTCTGCTCCCAAGCTGCCATCTCGCTGGAAAACGCCCGCTTATATCAGCAATCTCAACAGCTTTATCAAAAATATCAGGATTATGCCCAAAAACTGGAGCAGTCTATCCAGGCTCTCAAACAGATGCAACTGCAATTGGTGCAGGGTGAGAAGATGTCTGCTCTGGGAAATTTAGTCGCTGGTGTAGCCCACGAAATTAACAATCCCGTAGGCTTTATCGCCGGCAACTTGCAACCGGCTCAAGAATACGTGGGGGATTTATTCAATTTGATTGATTTGTATCAAGAAAAATTTCCCCATCCGGGAGGGGAAATTGAAGCAGAAATTGAGGATATGGACTTGGAGTATTTGCGAGAAGATTTGCCCAAATTGATTGGCTCGATGAAGGAGGGAGTCGAGCGCATCCGCAATATCAGTACAAGTTTGAGAACGTTTTCTAGGGCAGATAGCGATCGACCAGTTTCTTTCAATATTCACGACGGACTTGAAAGCACTCTGCTAATTCTCAAGCACCGTTTAAAAGCCAGCGAGTTCCGCCCTGCCATTGAAGTTGTGAAATACTATGGTAACTTGCCCCTAGTAAAATGCTTTCCCGGACAGTTAAACCAGGTATTTATGAATGTGCTGGCTAATGCCATTGACGCTCTGGAGGAGTCAAATAAGGGGCGAAGTTTTAGTGAAATTAAAGCCCTACCTAATCAAATCACGGTTCAAACTCTTCTGAGCGAAGACAACAATCAGGTTGTGATTCGGATTAAGGATAATGGAGTGGGGATGTCAGCCGAAGTCAAGGAAAACATCTTTAACCACTTATTCACTACCAAGTCTGTCGGTCAAGGCACTGGATTAGGATTGTCGATCGCCCATCAAATTGTTGTGGAAAAACATGGAGGTACGTTACTCGTGAATTCTTCTTTGGGGCAGGGTTCGGAGTTTGTGATTTCTATTCCGGGGTGAGCAGTTTGTAGTAGGGATCTAGCGTAATTATTGCGATCGTCGCCAAAAATATCGGATTTAGTAAGAAGAAACATACGGATTTTTCGGGTTCCTAAATTCCCATGCGTTTAGAAGTGAAATTGTGAGTTGTAAGCTGTGAAACGTAATTTTTTCTATTGGCGTCTAATATTGTCAGTCTCGATTTTACCCGTACTGGCGATCGTCCCGTCTTTAGTGTGGAATTCACCCGGAAGAGCACAAGAGGGGGAGAGGGCTGGGTTGATGGATGCTTCCAAAGCCAGCCTGGGAATGAATTCCCTGGCTGATAGCGAAAGTCGGTTGAAACTCACATCTTGCACCATTCTCAAGAACAGGCAAGATGCCTGTTCCACAAAGAGTGAATTTTCTTGTGGAACAGGCAT
>NZ_JAUBPT010000172.1:0-16740 GCF_036700905.1 Microcoleus sp. S13_C3
GAAGAGGAGAGGGGGAGAGGATTTGACGATTGTTGATCGGGACTCGAAATATGCAATTTAAATGAACAACAGCTTAGTCATTAGTCATTAGTCATTAGTCATTAGTCATTAGTCATTAGTCATTAGTCATTAGTCATTAGTCATTGCCAATTTCCCATACTTCGGCTACGCGGTTCCTGACCTGCCACTACGCGGTTTTTGAGCGTAGTCGAAGGGCCGTACAAGTTCCCGATTCCTTGTATTCAGGACACGGAAGTCAGAGATACAGGAATAGTTGTTTTTCCGTTCTTCCTTCTTCCTTCTTCCTTCTTTCCTCGGACTGACATCCGTTATATCCGTTACATCCGTTACATAATCCGTTGCCGAACTTCTTCCTTCTTCCTTCCCCATTCCCAGCAGTTACTGGACTGCAATTCTAGCCAAAGTAGCACCCCGGTAATAGTGCAACAAAATCTGCTGGTAGCCGTATCCCTGTCTGGCCAAATTATAGGCCCCCCACTGACTCATTCCTACAGCGTGACCGAAACCTTTGCCAGCAACTTGAAAACCGGTAGGAGCTTGGCCGCTGTTCCTTGGGTTCCCACCGCCCCCATACTGAGGAATCACGGTAAACCGCGTACTCCTCAAATTTAAAACCCGGCGTAAATCTGCGCCAGTCATGACCCTAGAACCGCCATCTCCAACTACTTTCATCCTCAAAACGCTGCCGTAAGCGGTAGTCCGTTCTGGCTTCATCGAGATCACATTGCCCACGCCAGAAATCTTACTGCTGATTTGAGCCCGAGAAAAATTTTCTTTCCATTGGTAAACCGGCGCCCCTTGGTCGAAGTCAGGAACAGCACGCAGGTAAGGCAGAGGTTCCGTCCAAACATCCTCGACATTTTCAGTATGTCCCCCAGAGGCAGAGTGGAAAACGGCTAAAATAATTTGACCGTTGTAGGCCAGAACTTGACCAGCGGTGGCATCGACTGCGGAATAAGTGCCAGAAGATTCTGTTTGCAGTCCTTTGTAAACCTGCGAAGACTGAGTGCTGTCCACGTCGTAAAGGTCGGTTTCGCTTTTGAGGCGCTGGTGGATAGCGTAGGAACGGGCGGCGACTGCTTGGGCTTTCAAAGCCTCTTGAGGCCAATTGCCACTCATCTCGGCGCCGAGAACGCTGTAGAGATATTGTTCGATATCGACGTAGTTGATGGCAGTCAAGCCTCCTTTTTGGGGAACTAGAAGCGTGCGTCCCCGATACCAACGATCGCCAATCCAAACATAACCGTTCCCCGTCGGCTCGATCCAAACTTGGTTGGCGGCCCAGGGACCAATTGCCACTGTTCCCGATCGAAATTGAGCTGACTGAGAACTGTTTGCCGACAGTTCGCCCAAATTGCGCCCGCTACCGTCGCGGATTGCAGCCTTTGTAGAACTGCCGACTTTTATCTGGCTTGTCCCGTCTTGTACCGCAACTCGCAAGATCAGCGCGGCCTGTGCTGGGGCTACCATTACCAGCCAAAACAACAGCGAAATCCAAAAGTAGCGTTTTTTTAATGTCGAAAAAACGGAACCCAAAAATACTCCTGACTGCATTTGAAAATTTTCCTCCTGTGCTGTATGAGTTTAAGAATTTTTAAGGGAAGGCAAGGGAAAAAGGAAGGGGAACGGAAGAAACAAAACGTTAGAATTGGGTGGATCGCTCTGTGCGCTGGTCAAAAATGATTTTAGCGAAGAGATGTTCGCAGGAACAGCGATTTATCCCGGTTCCTGCCTGCGACTATTTCCTATATGTCGGATTTGTCGCACTCTGGATATATGTAACATATTTTTTAAGACTTAATTGAGGTGATTTGACTCTTGCAGATTACATTTCTCGGAACTAGCTCAGGCGTACCCACGCGATCGCGCAATGTTTCCAGCATCGCCCTCCGGTTGCCCCAGCGAGCGGAACTATGGCTGTTTGACTGCGGCGAAGGAACTCAGCACCAGTTTCTCCGCAGCGATCTCAAAGTCAGCCAGCTAAGCCGCATTTTCATCACTCACCTGCACGGCGACCACATTTTCGGCTTAATGGGTTTGCTGGCTAGCTGCGGTTTGGCGGGGAATGTCAAGCGCATCGATCTTTACGGGCCTCCGGGACTTGAAGAATATTTGCAAGCTGGCGTTCGTTATTCTCAAACTCATTTTTCTTACCCGGTGAAGGTACACAAAATTCACGAGGGAGTTATCTATGAAGATGACGAATATATTGTTAGCTGCGGCCCTTTGAAGCACCGAGTTACTGCTTTTGGTTATCGAGTAACTGAGAAAGATCGTGCGGGACATTTTGATGTAGAAAAAGCGAAGGCTGCGGGCATTCCTTCCGGGCCAATTTACGGCGAGTTAAAACAAGGAAAGACGGTAAAGTTAGAGGACGGGCGACAGTTTAAAGGTACTGATTTTTGTGGCCCGGATCAAGTCGGGCGCAAGTTTGTTTATTGTACTGACACGGTTTTTTGTGACGGGGCCGTGGAATTAGCGAAGGACGCTGATTTGTTGGTTCATGAAGCTACTTTTGCTCATCAAGATGCTCAAATGGCCTTCGATCGCCTGCATTCAACTTCGACAATGGCGGCTCAAGTTGCTTTGATCGCTGGGGCGAAACAGCTAATTATGACGCATTTTAGCCCGCGTTACGCTCCGGGGAATGCGATCGTCCTGGATGATTTGCTCAAGGAAGCGCAGGCTATTTTTCCGAATACGAAAATGGCCTATGACTTTTTGACTTACGAAGTGCCCAGGCCTGTTTAAAACTAGGATTAATCTGGCCTGAGATGTGACAGTTAATCTGTAGGGTGCGTCGCCATCAAAAATTCTCGAAAAGCTCGACAATCTCATAGCGACGCACCCTACCAAAAACTGACCTGAGATGTTACAGCATTTTCAATAAGGGCGATCGGGGCGGGCTAGGAGGGCCAGGGTAAGAGCATCTCAATCAGTCTTGACAAAAGGACTTGAGAAGAAGCATCATGTATTCATCATTCATTGCAGCCCGTTTTCTTTTCTGTCGCCAACTACGCTTGAGAGTAGTTTCTTGATTTACAGCATTCAGGGACATCCGTCTGATAACAGCCAAATTTCGAGGGCTATTCAAGGACCGAATGCGAGAGCTATCTTCATTGAAAGTGACATCTAAAACCCAATGTTCTTGATTTTCAATACTCCAATGTTGACGAATGACGCGACCATTAAGCTGGGCATCTACGGGTAAGGAACTCAGGTAAAATTGTACTTCATGAGTGGTTTTATTCCACAGATAACGGAAACGTTCTACTATAACAATAGTCTGAATATCTGTCCAGTCTTCTTGTTTGTAGAGTCCCCCTAATGCCCTCACTGGAACCGCCCAAACTTTTCGAGTTTCGATTCGATGAGGTGCTTTTTCCGTTCGGGAATCTTCACTCACTTCAATTCCCCCAAATTGGCTGGCTCTGGCTGTTTCAAACCAGGTTTTGACTTGTTTGTAAAGGGTTGGATGATTCTTTTTCAGAGTAACTACATCCAGCAGCTTTTTTTTGACGAATCAGCCGTACAATCTCGGTTTGAGTACCCATCGCATCCATCGTAATAATCGCTCCTGTGACATCGATTAATTCCAATAGGGCTGGGATAGCTGTGATTTCATTGGAATGGTTTTCAACTTTAACTTGTCCAAGTACCAACCGATTTTCACTCGCCCACGCCGTCACTAAATGTAAATTCTTTTCCCCGGTTTTTCGGTCATAAGAACCTCGGAGACTTTTTCCATCAATCGGGATAACTTGTTGAACAACTGGCCCAATTAATTGTTTAACCCATTCGGTCAACTTCTTTTCTAAAACTTTTGGGTCTACCTTTTCAAAAACTCGTCGGAAGGTATCATCGCTCGGGATACCATTTGGTAAGTCTAAAAATTTTTGCAACCATTGCTGCTTACTGATTCCATAATTTTCCATGTCTTCCCATCCATCACCTCCAGCTATTGTAGATAATATAGCAATGACGAGAATGTCTTTCAATAAGTGGCGTTTGGTTCGGTTCACTCTCGGATCGGGTACGTCATCAAAATAACTTGACAAGCTTCCTTGTAACTCTTGCATAGAGATAGGTGAGGGCTTCTTCAGTAGTTGCTTTGACTGAGACGTTGGCCGGGCGGGCAGGAATCCTTTATCCATTGAGTTTTACCGCTTGATGACTTAGTTTTTAAGGCATTATACAATTGCTAATACGTAAATACCACGTTTTTATATTTGTCTTTTTGTCAAGTACAATTTATACTAAATTAGATGAGCTTACCCTGGCTAGGAGGGCCCGTTCAAAACTTACGCATTGGCTGTGCTGTTTTGGAGTGGTTGAAATCTCAAGGTCATGATAAAATGGAAAAACGAATTCAATGGCGTTTTATGTCAAATCTTGAATTATTAGCCCAACTTCGGCAATTGCCTCGTGCTGAAAAGTTTCAAATGATGCTGTTTTTAATAGCAGAATTGGCGCAAGAAGAAGGAATGGTAATGGGTAATGAATCTGCTGAAATTATATATTCAGTGCATACTTCTAATAGTGCAGCAGAGCAATTGACGCAGTTACTAGAAATAGAGCAGAAACAAACTCAAAATGTTTAATAGTAGGCGATATCCTTTTCAACCTAAACGAGATGGAATGGGTGTTTTAGCTGATGTTCCGTATCTGCCTTTAACACTAATTTATCAAAATCTTTCTGTTGATGTTATGGGTTTACTGGATACAGGAGCTAGTGTAAATGTTTTGCCCTATAGTGTTGGGGTGCAGTTAGGGGCAATTTGGGAAGAGCAAAGATTTTCTGTTACTTTAGCGGGGAATTTAGCGAGTGCTGAAACGAAAGGGTTATTAGTCTTCGCAAAAGTAGGGGACTTTGAGCCAGTTCAGTTAGCTTTTGCCTGGACTAGGGTGAATAATATTCCGATTATTTTAGGTCGAACTAATTTTTTTACTGAGTTTGATGTTTGTTTTTATGGGTCACAATTAGCGTTTGAAGTGTGTCCTAAATTGAGGGAGACATGAAAGTAAATACAGTCCAAAATGTAGTGCAAATAACTTGTCTCTGTGCTTTGGTTCTTGTGTTTAAAATGAAGAATATGTCGGAAAATCATAGATACGGTAAAATATATAATTTTATTCAGTAGAAGTTGACAAGATACAAAATATGCCGTAGTTTGGGCTTAGCTCAGGTATTTATCCTGCATGTGCGGGTTAACGCTTAGTTATGCCGGTGCGCGTATCTTTTATAGCGCTTCTCAAAAAAGTGAGGTATGCGCTATGCCCTATGCCCTATGCCCTATGCCCTATGCCCTATGCCCATGAGTACCTCATCTTTCTGAGAAAGGCTATAGAAACTTGCAATAATTCTGAGATGATTACTTCGATTCGATCTAGGGACGGACAAAAAGTTGTGGCGCGAGATTCGCAAAAGCAGGATGGTTCCTTCTTCTGTCCGAAATGCCAGAGTGAAACTATTCTCCGCAAAGGTCTGGTCAAGGTGCATCATTTTGCTCACAAGCCTCCGGTGGTTTGTCAGTATGGGCAAGGTGAATCTGAGTTGCATCGGGTATGCAAGCAGACTATTTTTGACTGCTTGAATCAAGATAATAGCGTGATTGCTTGCGATTTGGAAAAAGATTTAGGCAAGGTTGTTCCTGACATTTACTTTGAGAGCTACACGGTCAAGGTTGCTATCGAGGTTCAGGTTAGCAGCTTGACCATGAGCAAAATAATTGCTCGGACGAAAGAATATAATCGCTTAGGCATCTATGTTCTTTGGCTGCCAGTTTTCGGCGACGCTCTCGAAGCTGAAAGGTATGCACCCAAGCAGTGGGAAAAATGGTTACATGCTGCGTATTATGGTCGGGTTTACTACTGGCTTCATGGTCTGAACGTAGCGGCTGTTCACTTTGACGAGTATCCACTCTGGGTGGAGGAATCAGACTGGTATAGTTCAGATGGTGAGGAAATGTCCGCAGGTGGTTACTTCAAAAGGTCAAAAAGGTATCGCACCCCTAATCATGGTCTTACTCTAAATATCTTGCAAGATTTTCAAGCAGTGAGCCGACAAGGTTGGGAAGGGGGAGATGTTTCTGTCCCTAACTGCAAAATCTTGACTGATAAGCACGCTGCTTGGTGGAAATGATGATCCGGCAACTCCATAACACAGGCACATTGTCGCCTAAATGCTTCGCCCCTAGGAAAATCTAGGCTTAATCAGGAGGGGGCAAGAGGAATCAATTATTCAATCTAAAATCTAAAATCCAAAATCCAAAATCGGTCGATCGCCCCCAGCGACGGCCCAGGACAGCCAATGGTTGCTACAATCGGGGAGGGTATATGTTGTGGCTAACACTACAGCCCGTAACCCTGAAAGCTAATAGCTAAATTATTAAAAATCTGCCTCTCCTGCCATGTTTAAAAATCTGCTAGGCGATCCCAACGCGCGCAAACTGAGAAAATTTCAGCCTTGGGTAGCTGATATCAATATTTTGGAAGAAGACTTCCGCGCACTCTCAGACGACGGCCTCAGAGGCAAAACGGCGGAGTTTCAAGAACGTCTGGCAAAAGCTAAATCTCTCAACGAAGAGAAAGAGATCCTAGACGAAATCTTGCCGGAGGCTTTTGCAGTGGTGCGGGAAGCGGGACAGCGGGTTTTGGGGCTGCGCCACTTTGATGTCCAACTCCTCGGCGGCATTATCCTGCACAAAGGCCAAATTGCCGAAATGAAAACCGGTGAGGGCAAAACTCTCGTGGCGACGCTGCCGGCTTACCTCAACGCCCTCAACGGTAAAGGCGTACACATCATCACCGTCAACGATTATCTCGCAAGGCGGGACGCGGAATGGATGGGGCAAGTGCACCGCTTCCTGGGATTGACTGTGGGACTGATTCAGCAGGGCATGGATCAGGTGGAACGAAAGAAAAATTATAACTGCGACATTACCTACGCGACTAACAGCGAAGTCGGCTTTGATTATTTGCGCGACAACATGGCTACTGTCATGGAAGACGTTGTGCAGCGTCCTTTTAATTTCTGCGTGATTGACGAGGTTGACTCGGTGCTGATTGATGAAGCACGGACGCCTTTAATTATTTCCGGCCAGGTGGAACGCCCCAGTGAGAAGTATATGCGGGCGGCTGAGGTAGCTGCTGCTTTGAGAAAGGAAAATGAAGAACATTACGAGGTTGACGAAAAGGCTCGGAATGTGCTACTGACCGATGAAGGCTTTGGTGAAGCTGAGCGGTTGTTGGGTGTTACGGATTTGTACGACCCGGCTGACCCTTGGGCGCATTACATTTTTAATGCGATTAAGGCGAAGGAATTGTTTATTAAGGATATTAACTACATCGTCACTCCCGATCGCGAAGTCGTGATTGTGGATGAGTTTACCGGCCGGGTGATGCCGGGACGGCGCTGGAGTGACGGTTTGCACCAGGCGATCGAAGCCAAGGAACGGGCGGAAATTCAGCCGGAAACTCAGACGCTGGCGACGATTACTTATCAGAATTTCTTTTTGCTGTATCCGAAGCTGTCGGGGATGACAGGGACGGCGAAGACAGAGGAGACGGAGTTTGAGAAGATTTACAATCTGGAAGTAACGCTGATTCCCACTAACCGGATTACGAGCCGCACTGACCTTTCGGATATGGTTTACAAGGCGGAGGCCGGCAAGTGGAATGCGATCGCTCAGGACTGTGCAGAAATGCACGAGCTCGGTCGGCCGGTGCTGGTGGGCACTACGAGCGTGGAAAAGTCAGAGTTGCTGTCGCGGCTGTTGCAGGAGAGGAAAATTCCTCACAATTTGCTTAATGCTAAACCGGAAAATGTGGAGCGGGAATCGGAAATTATCGCTCAAGCCGGACGCAAAGGCGCTGTGACGATCGCGACCAACATGGCGGGACGCGGTACTGATATTATTTTGGGCGGTAATTCTGAGTACATGGGCCGCCTGAAGTTGCGCGAGTATCTTATGCCCCGGATCGTGCAACCCGAAGATGAGGACGGGTTTTCGCTGGTGCAAGTGCCCGGTATTGGCGGCCGCCCCGCAGCTCAAGGTTTTGGTCAAACTGCCAAAAAGGTTAAGTCTTGGAAAGCTTCGGCGCAGATTTTCCCGACGCAGCTATCGAAAGATGCCGAGCAAATGCTCAAAGCGGCGGTGGAATTGGCAGTGAAAGAGTACGGGGAGCGATCGCTCACGGAATTGCAAGCCGATGATATCGTGGCTATAGCTTCGGAAAAAGCGCCGACAAAAGACCCGGTAATTCAAAAATTGCGGGAAGCTTACAATTTAACTCGCAAGGAGTACGATGCTTTTACCAGCACCGAACACGATGAAGTCGTGCAGTTGGGAGGGCTCCACGTCATCGGTACCGAACGCCACGAATCGCGCCGGATCGACAATCAGTTGCGCGGCCGGGCGGGACGCCAAGGAGACCCTGGTTCAACGCGGTTTTTCTTGAGTTTGGAAGACAATTTGCTCAGGATTTTCGGCGGCGAACGGGTGGCCGGTTTGATGAAGGCTTTTGGTGTTGAAGAAGATATGCCGATCGAATCTGGAATGCTGACTCGTTCCCTCGAAGGCGCTCAGAAAAAAGTCGAAACCTACTATTACGATATCCGCAAGCAGGTATTTGAATACGACGAAGTGATGAACAATCAGCGTCGAGCAATCTATGCGGAACGTCGCCGAGTATTGGAAGGTTTGGACTCCAAAGAACAGGTAATTAAGTATGCCGAACAGACGATGGACGACATCGTGGGAGCATACATCAATCCCGATTTACCTTCGGAAGAATGGGAACTCGACAAACTTGTGAGCAAGGTGAAGGAATTTGTTTATCTGCTCGCTGACATGACGCCGGATCAGCTAGAAGATTTGTCCGTTGAGGAAATTAAAACATTCCTGCACGAACAAGTCCGCAATGCTTACGACATTAAAGAAGCGGAAGTTAATGCAATCCGAGCTGAATTAATGCGAGATGCGGAACGGTTCTTTATTTTGCAGCAAATTGATACTTTGTGGCGGGAACATTTGCAGCAAATGGATGCTTTGCGCGAGTCTGTAGGGCTGCGCGGTTACGGGCAGAAAGACCCGCTGATCGAGTACAAAACTGAAGGTTACGAGCTGTTTTTGGACATGATGACGGATATCCGCCGCAATGTGGTTTATTCGCTGTTCCAGTTCCAGCCGCAGCCGGCAATGCAAGTTTCGCCAGAGATGGTTTGAAGATAGTTAACTGTTGACAGTTGACTGTTGACAGTTGACAGTTGACAGTTGACTGTTGACTGTTGACTTTTAACAGTTGACTGTTGACTGTTGCTTCCAGGCTCTTCCTGGAAGTTGATTTTACACCACCCGTGTCATGGAAGAAGAATATAAGAAGACCAAATACAGATATTTGCATTGAAATATTGTATAACCTGGAATTATGCCAACAATTGTCAGGAACAGGCAAGATGCCTGTTCCACAAAAGATAAATTTTCTTGTGGAACAGGCATCTTGCCTGTTCCTAAAAAGCTAATTGAGAATGGTGCAATATCTCAGTATCTCAGTTTTTACCGACTTTACTTTTACAGCCATGAACCAAATGAACCACCTCATGTTCATATTGACAGAGACAAATCATCGGTTAAATTTTGGTTGGAGCCAGTCAATCGATTTTAGATTTTAGATTTTAGATTTTAGATTGAAGCCTTGACCCCACGGATAAATACGTTCGGCAAGTTTCATCGGATACACGTTTTTTATTTCTGGATGGATGAATCACGTGGCGGGTATCCTGGATGCTTTCGGTCAGTTTAGGAAACAACCTTGGTTTTAGTGCTAAAGAACTTCGTAAAATACAGTCGGTAGTACAAGAAAATAAACAAACGCTATTGCAGGCTTGGTATGGGTATTTTGGCGATTCGAGCGGACGAGAGAGTTAAGCACATTCATTTTACAGAAGAAACCATTAGTGTTGATTTGATGGATGGACGAATCATTACCGTGCCTTTAATTTGGTATCCAAGATTGTTTCATGCAACGCCCGATCAAAGGGAAAAATGGGAAGTATGTGGAGGAGGCTATGGCATTCACTGGGAAGAAATTGATGAAGACCTCAGTACAGAAGGAATGCTGCGAGGTGCACCGGCTCCGAGGCCTAAAATTACTCATTAATTTCGATCGCTAGTTCACTTCTAAGCTTTGGTAAGATAGCCTTTCTCACGTAAGAGATAAAGGAGGTATTTAAGGTATATTTGAGATTAAAGCCAATCTTCTTGCTCGCTCTTTTGTCGCCTGTAAACCTCACCTTGGGCGTGAATTTTACGGGTTTGTTCATAAAGAGTTTCTTCGGTATGATTCCATTTTTGCAGGACTTTTTTTAAGTCTGATTGAATATCTCTAGCGCCGGGAAAGCCTCGGTAGCGAATTATCAATCTTGCTAATTCCGATAAATTGTAGTCGGTTGCTTCTCCTGCTAATAAAGTATTGACACTGGCTCGATCGCGCTTGTATTGCGGATGCTGCTGATCTTGAGTTTTTTCTATTGAATCCATACTATTTATATTTCCCACTCATATCAAATCCGTTGACATCGGAATCATTATCTCTCTCTCTTCTCTTTCTCTGTGTCCTCTGTGCCCTCTGTGGTTTAATATTCCGATATAACCGGAATTGATATCATTTGAAAATGATGCTACAAGCAACCGCCACCCAAAAGCGCGGACATAAATAACTATCATGAATAGAGTCTTAAATCCGCGCTTCATAAACGGTTTGATTCGGGTATCATAACAGTCAACAGTCAACTGTCAACTGTCAACTGTTCAGTCATCCCCAAAAATTTTTGTGTTTGTTCAGTAATACCAAATAGTCGATCGCCGTGACAAAAGATTTCCCAGGCGCGAATTCCCATAAAACCAATACCTGCAACCGCCAAGGGCATCGCAGCAGCACCTAAAAGCGCGGCAATGGGGGGAAATATCATGCACAGTGTTAACAGAATGCCAGTAATAACACCACCAGCAATGCCAGCTTTGGCGGTGGCGGTAGCGACTTGTTCGACTAACTCTGACTGCGTAATTTTCCCTTCCACGCACAATAGCGAGTTTTCTAAGATAGAAAATATTAACTCAATTACTGCAGCGGCGATCGCCCCTTTCATTGCAGCCCCAACGATTTCCGCAACTGCTGCTTTAAACGCTGCATCCGCTAAAACTTGCTTAGCGACTGCTAATTCTGCAGCAGTCATGTCTACACCACCGCGAGCATGATTCACCGAAAAATATTCAAAAATCCCGTTAGCCGCTTCGCTTCCGCCTCCATTGACGTGCGCTTGGATGTGACTCCAATTTTTATCTTGACAGAAGTTGCGAATTGCTTCTGGGCCTTGGGCACGAATTTGGGCGGGTATGGATTCAAATACTTTTGCTGCTTCTTGAACCTCTCGGATGCCGTCACGCACCCCAGCCCTAGCAAATTTGATTTGCAGATCTGTTGGCAGGTTCTCAAAACGGATGTTATGTGCTATTTTAAAAGCTTCTTGAGTGGCGATCGCCCCGGCACTAAGCATTGAACTTGGGGCTGATTGTACCCACGCCGTTAATACAGTTGCACTTTCATCAAATTTTGCATCAATTTGGTTGCCTAAGTTTTGGATATCTGCAACAGTTTCTCGTACTTTAGCCGTTAGCAATTCGAGCGGATTCTGGTTAATTTCCATTTCGATCCAGCTTGCATCGTGAATGATTGAATTATTCCGACTATAACATTACTCTTCAGTAAGTGTTATTTTTTACTGAATTGCTTCTCGCTTGTAACTCCGGCTGTAAATTTAGAGCTTTTTTTTGATAAAATAAACCTTCGTTGATTCGACCTTGCTCTTCCAAACTTTTGCCTAAATTCCAATAAGCGACGGCTAAATCGGGTTGAAGATCAATAGATTTTTGATAGTAAGTTATGGCGTCATCGAGCTGACCTTGTTTGTAAAACATACTGCCCAAGTTAACATACGCTTCGACAAAATTAGGGTCGAATTCGATCGCCTTGGAGTAGGCGCGAATCGCCGCCTCTATTTTGCCTTGGGCTTGCAGGATATTGCCTATAGTTTTGTAGGCGACGGCGAAATTCGGTTGCT
This sequence comes from Microcoleus sp. S13_C3, assembly GCF_036700905.1. Lineage (NCBI taxonomy): Bacteria > Bacillati > Cyanobacteriota > Cyanophyceae > Oscillatoriales > Microcoleaceae > Microcoleus > Microcoleus sp. S13_C3. Next base: position 12,143 of record NZ_JAUBPT010000172.1, read on the forward strand.
GGCGAAGTGCTTGGTAACAGGAGGCGATCGCCTCTACATATTTCTGTTGCGTATAATAAATTTCAGCGATCTTGTTGAGTGCGATCGGACTATCCGCTTGAAGGGCTAATATTTTTTGATATTGAGCGATCGCCTCCTCAAGGTTTCCTGATTTCTGGAAGCTATCGCCCGCTGACAAATACTGCTCTGCTAACTCGTCGGAATTTGCGGTCATAGATTTTACTTTAACAGCCGAAACTACTTTACCACAAGTGTTAGTTAGCCACCGCAATTTCTAGGGATCTTCTGACTATTTGATATTTTAAATTTGTTTTTGTACCAACATAGGAGTTACGCAATCATTCCAGGTATGGGGGAAACCGGGCCTGGGGAGATCCCCTACAAAACACTATTGAGGCTGTGCCTAAGTCCTGCAACAGTTCGGACAGTTTTTGATTACCAACAGCTTAGGAACCGGGTTTCTAACACCCATGCGTGGGCCTTGAAACTGTCGGAAGTGTTGATAGATCAATTAGCTAAATGTTCGATCGCCCTAGCTGTTCAAAAATCGATCGAACGGGCGATCGAAAAAATTAAGGAGACAGTCGCCACACCTTAATCGTGTCGTCAAAACTGCCACTGATCAGAGTTTTGTCTTGAGGATTAAAAGCCAAATCCACCCAGGTAGAATGACCCTTCAGCGTGCCCGCGATTTCGCCGGAACTCAGCCGCCACAGCTTGATAGTCCCGCTCAAATCGGCGCTGGCCAGCTTGTCTCCGTCGGGACTGAAAGCCAAGGACTTAACCTTGTCGGAATGGCCGATCAAAGTCCGCAGCAAAAAACCGTTGGGCTGCCCGGAGTGATTATTTGCGCTGATATCCCACAACTTCACCGTCTTGTCCCAACTGCCACTGGCGAGAGTTTGACCATCCGGGCTGATGGCCAGAGACCAAACCGCCTCGGAATGACCCCAAAGAGTTTCTTTCAATTCCCCAGTCTGCCAGTTCCACAGGCTGATCTTACCGTCGCTGCTGCCGATCGCCAAAGTTTCTCGATCGGGACTGAAAGCCACTGACTGCACCTCGTCAAAAACCCCCTTGAGAGTTTCCAACTCGGCCCCGCCTTCGACTTGCCACAACTTCAAAGTTTTGTCCTTACCCACACTGGCCACGGCCTGGCTATCGGGACTGAAAACCACCGAGAACACGCCGTCTTGGTGTCCGTCCAAAGTCTGAATTAACTTGCCCGAATAGAAACTCCACAATTTAATCGTACCGTCAACGCCACCACTGGCGATCGTCCTGCCGTCGGGACTGACTGCCACCGACCACACCGGCCCCAAATGTCCTGCTAAAACCTTTAGCAGCTTGCCGTGACGCTTGTGCAGCAGGTGAATTGTGCCGTCGTTATTCCCGCTGACGATCACGCGGCCCTGGGGAGCAACTGCTACCGCCCAAACCGGGTTTTTGTCTTGATCCGCCAGAGTCCGTACAGCAGGCCCTGACGGCGATGCCTCACCCCTGAAATTCTGCATCGGGGGCGGATTGAACCGAATTTCGGGAATGCTAGAAGCAGGCTCACCAGAAGTGAAAGCCTGCGGTGCAGGAGATGGCAAGCGAGAACCCAGCACTACGGACAGCAGGGCAACCGCAGTTCCTCCCCACATGGCCAAAGTCCACTTGGGTTTGCTGAGAATCACGTCTACCGGTGCCGGGCCGTATTTCATGTCTGTAAGAATTGCCTCGGTCGATCGATAGCGTTTTGATGGTTCTCGCTGCACCATTTTATCCAGAATGCGGCCGAGTCGCGCCGAAACTGGTACTTTCAAATAATGTCTCCAAGTCCAACTTTCGGCTTTGATGTCAAACAAATCAAAGGGCGACATTCCCGTTAACAAGTGAATGCAAGTGACGCCCAAACTGTAGATATCGCTGCTCTTAATCGCTTTGCCTTTAATTTGTTCCGGGGCCGCGTATTCCGCAGAACCTGTCACCGTTTCTGTTTTGAGCGGCCCGCTATTAGCCGGAATTGCCGCCCCGAAATCGACTAAAACTAGCCCAGAGGAACTTTCCTGGGACACTCCATGTAAATCCTCTTTCCCTGCCAAAGCTGGGGATGCTTGGGGAGTTTTCCGGTGAATAATATTCGACGGTTTGATATCTCCGTGAATCAGTTGATTTTCGTGAACAAATTGCAGGACTGGCAACAATTCGCTCAGCAGATACCAAATTTGAATTTCTTTAACAACACCTTTTTCTGAAAGCCGATCGGCTAAATTACGGCCTTCGATGTATTCTTGCACTAAATACTGGCAGCCTTCGACTTCAAAAGATGCCTGCAGTTTCGGTATTTGGGGATGTTTCCCCAACTCGTCGAGAACTGAGGCCGATGCGCGAAATGTCCGGTTTAGGGGGTTTTGACCGTCCGCTGTGCCTGCGGGCGCGCAGAACTGTTGAATGACGCAACGGGGCTGCGAAGGTTGGTCTTCATCGACGGCTAAGAAGGTGCGGCAAGTGAGACTTTGACCGAGGGTGTGAAAGACTCGGTAGCGACCTTTTAGCAGCAAGTTCGACTCGCAACTTTTGCAGACTGTCGCGCGATCGAGATTTTGGGGCTTCTGGCAATGGGGATTGGTGCAGTAAGTCATTTGTCTTTCCGCTGGAGACCCCCGTCCGACATACTGGTTGGTGGGGGAGGAAAGCGGGGCGGTGCGTGCCGCTTCCTGTGGACAAATTAAATAATTGGAATCTTTGCTTTATGATAATTGTTTCCCAGATTTTCGCCACAATTGCTTGGGTCGATCGCGCGTAAATAATTGCTGACTTTCCTGCGAGCGAGGTTTAATAGGTCGAGCATACGGGCGGGATCTCCTGCCCAACCCCTACTCCCCACAAGAAAATCATTCTTTGTGGAACAGGCCGGAAAGCCTGTTAAGCGAGAATGGTGCAATATCTCAGTTGTTACCGAATTAAGCTATACTGTCATTGCGAATACTTGCATTGCGATCGCAGCAAAGCAATCGCGATATCTTGCCAAATATCCGCGATTCTTTGTTCTATGGAGTGAATCTAAAAGTTCAGATTTCCCATGTCAAATCGACTAACACATTAAAACTTAGGCAATTTTTTCCCAAGTAACTACTAACTTTTAACTATTACTTATGCCGTTAATTCGTGTACCCAAATCTTGGGAAATTCTCGAACCCCAAATTACCCCAGAAACAGCCTTTCTCAACCGCCGCCGCTTCATGACAAATTTAATCGGCGCCGGCGTGACTGCTTCGCTGCTGCCGCTGACCGGCTGCCAAAGCAATGCTAGCTCAAAAACTGCTCTGGATCGAAGCTCAACCCAAGCATATTCGGAATTGAGCCGGAATCCCGACTTTGCGAAAGTCGATCGAGCGATTACCGACGAAGCCTTAGCTACAAAATACAACAATTTTTACGAATACGGCGGCACAAAATCTATTTGGCAAGCCGCTCAAGCTTTGCCAACAGAAAACTGGAAAGTAGAAGTAGGCGGTTTAGTAAAAAATCCCCGCACTTATGATATTGACGACCTCTACAAGAAATTTCCTATCGAAGAACGAGTTTATCGATTTCGCTGCGTAGAAGCGTGGGCGATGGTAGTTCCTTGGGTCGGATTTCCCATGAAATTACTGATGGCTGATGTCGAACCGCAATCGAAAGCTAAATTCGTTCGCTTTACCTCATTTTACGACCCCAAAATAACTCCCGGCCCCGGTTTGATGTCGCAATTTTATCCTTGGCCTTATACCGAAGGTCTGCGAATTGAAGAAATGGCCAACGATTTAGCATTTTTCGCCACAGGCTTGTATGGCCGAAGGCTACCAAAACAAAATGGTGCGCCGCTGCGGCAAGTGATTCCTTGGAAGTACGGTTTTAAGGGCGCAAAGTCGATCGTAAAAATTGAATTTGTCGAACAACAGCCCGCCACTTTTTGGAATACAATCGGCCCCAACGAATACGCCTTTGAAGCAAATGTGGAACCCGACAAACCGCACCCCAGATGGTCGCAGGCCAGCGAACGGATAGTCGGCCCCGGTAACAGTTGGTCGTGGGAAACTCGCCCAACTTTGCCCTATAACGGTTACGGCGAATATGTGGCGAGTTTGTACAGTTAATTAAGTACGCGAGATGTAATTTGAGGAACAGGCTTTTATGCTCCTCAAATTATTAATTTCTCTCTTTTCTCTTTCTCTGCGCCCTCTGCGTTCTCTGCGGTTAATAAAAAAAATCTTTTTTGTTCGCTCTCTAAAAATGAAATACAGGACACGGCACTGCCGTGTCCCTAATATGTTTGTAAATTTTACCTTAAATTTGAAGTCGATCGACTACAATAAAAATTGATGAAGCTACCAAGGAATTGTTAAATGGTAACAACAACATCAACTCCCGTCGAGCAGCAAACTCCCCCAGAAAACCGAGTTATTTTAAAAGGTGTCAGTTGGTCAACTTTTAAAGCATTGCTGGCAGATGTTGGGGACGATAGAGCTTGGAGAATTGCTTACGATGGAGGAGTAAGCTGTTGTGCATTTAAAACGCATATTGGTATAATATAACATAATGATATTGAGAAAAAGTTAATGCCTGCTAAA